>JANXTV010000023.1 GCA_025352185.1 Oligoflexia bacterium | reverse complement strand
CGGAGTACTTTTTTCTGTTCGAGGATCCGGAGAATCGTCGAGATCGAAGTGTACGCGAGTTCCCGCCCCTTCGGGAGTTCGGCCATCACGTCGTTTACGCTGCCTTCGCCGAGGCGCCAGACGATGTTCATGAGTTCGAGTTCAACTTCGGTGAGGAGCTTTTGCATAACGAGAGGTCCCTTCGCGTAGATCTAGAGTAACTAAGGGTTTAGTTGATTGCAACTAATTCTTTAGTTGATCGAGGAAGGGACCGGCCGCGAGGTATTTACGGGGTGGCTTAGGTGGCGCAAGTGATTCGCGTGGGCAGCGTAATCGGGCTCAAGACCTTTAATTTTTCATCGAAGCGATAGGCGCGGTAGTTCGCATCATTAATGGCCGGATTCGGGCCGAAGAAATAAAGAAATCCGTCGGGCGAACGGACGGCAAACGTCGCCTCGTCGATACTTTTTCCGTAGTCGGGGAATGCGTCGCCGTAAGTCTTCTGAATGAAGTCGACGTAAGTACTGCGATACTTCGCGAACGCTTCGGGCAATTCGTGGCTCGGGTCTTTGAAAAATTTCGATCCCTTCGGGAAGAGGGTGCCGCTCTTTCTATTTTTTCCGGGAAGGTCGTTATCCAGTTGGATGACCCATGCTTTCCAGGGATATCCCGTACAGTCGCGGTACTGCGCTTCGTGTCCGGATTGGTCCCCGTCGCGAATGGCGATATATTTTGCGCTCACGATCTTCACTTTTCGGGAGCTCGCATTCTTTCCACCATTTTCCGGGACGAGGACGAACTCACGATCGGCACCGAAAATTTCGGGAAGGAATCGCGAAAAATCCGTAACTCCCGTGGAGCCTGCTTTCTCGAGGCGAAGGATCTCCTGCCGAACCTGACTGAGCATCGGAAGGTCCCGTTCCTCTAGCCAGACTCGGCCGTCGACCACATCAAAAAATGACTGGGCGGCGAAAAAAGTGGCCGGCGGCCCCGAGTTTTCGCGCGGAGCGGGAGCGTGGCTACATCCGGTGACGACGGAGAGCGGAGCGAGAAACAGCACTAGAAAGAGGGTGTTTCGCATAGTTAAAGTTTACCCTAATTTACCCATTCGCCGTCAAAATTTTTCCAATGACCCTAGGGCAGCCGTAGTGGGAGAATTTAGGGATGCAGGCACTGAATCACTCTCCGTGGACGAATCGCATCGGACTTCCGTTTTTTCACCTGGCCGCATTCCTCGGAATCGCGACGGTGAGTCCGAATCTGATGGTCGTCGCGATTGGGGCATTCCTCTACACGCTTCGCGGGTTTGGAATCACGGTTGCCTACCACCGCCTCTTCACCCACGAATCCTTCCGGACGTCGCGACCGGTGGCGTTTATCCTCGCGTTTTTCGGCGGGCTCGCCGGACAGGGTGCGATGAGCTGGTGGGTCTACCGTCACCGCGCCCACCACCGGTATACCGACCGTGAAGGGGATCCGCACTCACCGCGCATGGGGGGATTTCTGCATTCGCACCTCGGCTGGATTTTAAAGCGTTCGGCCCCGGTCGATATCGCGGGGGAGGACCTGCTCCGCGCCGAGTGGCCGGTGGAACTGCGCATACTCGATCGCTGGATGCCGACGCTCTTTCTCGCGCAGGGAGCATTACTCTATTTCGCCGGAGGACTACCGCTCCTCGTCTGGGCGTACTTCGTTCCGACCGTCCTTTCGTGGCACTTTACCTTTCTCGTGAACTCGCTCTGTCATCTCCTCGGGGATCGGCCGTTCGATACGCAGGACGATAGCCGGAATAACTACTACTTCGCCGCGATCATGTTCGGGGAAGGGTGGCATAATAATCACCACGCGTGGCCGAAAAACGCGCGACTCGGACTGCGTCCACTGCAGCTGGATCTCGGATATTACTTTATTAAAGCACTCGAATTTTTCGGACTCGCTTGGGACCTCGTCGAAAAGACCGAGAGCGAAATCCGAAACTCGGTAAAACGCTATTCCCGCGATACGACCGGGGAGCCTCCGGCACCCGCGCCCGAGCCGTTAATCGAAAAGCGCGCGTAGCGCCGCTTCCGGAGTGAGCGTTCCGTCGCGGACGGCGTTTAAGATCGTGAGTCGTGCACCCGAAAGGGATTCCAGCGGCGTCGTTTTATCGAACTGGGAATTCGGGTCGGAAGAGGCGAGGGCGTTCACGACACCATTCGCTTGGTACATGATCTTCGCCATTTTTTCGCGAAAGCCGGGAGGGAGATTCCGCTCGAACTCTTCCATGTCGTTCCGAACGTCGTGACCGGCCATCGAATTATGCATGAGTGTCTGCATCTTCATCATCATCGGGGGAGGGAGCGTCGACATCAGCTCGGAAATTTCAGCGATGAGTTTTGGATCGAGTTTCGAGGGGTCAAACCCCGGGGGTACGCCTGGGAACATAGTAGGTGGGCCTCCAGCCTGAATGTAGGCCCCAGGCTAGCACCAGATTCGTTCACCCAAAAGTAAAATTACTTAAGGATTTCAGAGGACTTACCGGGTCCATCATCATTACTTGATAGTTTTAGTCAAGAAATGTATAGTGCCGCCATTCTATAACCCTCCGGTAATAATTATGAAAAAAAACCTACTCGTCCTCCTCGTCACTCTCGTTTCGGCCTCCGCCTTCGCCGCCGATTACGAATGTACCCTGAACGTCGAACAAAACGGCGTCGCCGTCGGAACGATTAAACTCGCACAGGAAGTCGGGAAGTCCTCGGGCCCGCTCTACACGCTTCCCGTATCGCTTAAGAAAAATAAGCGTGGGAAAGTGACCAAGTCCGTCGAGATCCAGGTAGCGGGAGAAATTTACTCCGGCGGTGAAAGCAGCGGTGAGACGGGGATTGATGCGACCCTTACCCTCGTGACGATTGAAAATCGCAGTTCGATTTTCTCGCGGTCGACGGAAAACACGAAACTACAGGTCGCCCATATAAAAGGCCGTGGCCGAGTGACCGTGAATGAAACTTCGTTGATCGGCTACACCGTTCGTGGAAGCTGCGAAGTGAACGAATAATTCTAGGCACCCGAGTTCGCGAGGCAACCCATTATGAAACTCCTAAAAGTCTTAATCGGGTTCCTCTTTGCGGCGAATGCTCAAGCCGCGTCGTCCGATTCGCAGATCCAATACCTCGAGTCCCGCGCGGCGCGGATGGCCGATAAGCCCACCCTCTATATCCAGTGCGAACTCCGCACCGCTATGGACTGTGAAACTTTACGTCGCGCTTATTTCGACCGCTTAAAAGTAATCGAGCGGAAGGACGATGCGACCGCTTTAATCCGCGTGCGGATCACCGACGAAGAAGTAAGGAGTGGAACCTTAATTCACGCCCAATGGAGCGCCCGGACGATCGTGGACGCTCCACTGCCGGACTTATTACTCCGACCCCAGTACGACGCCGCTAAAATTCAGTCGGAATTAATCGAGCTCATCACCCGTCCGGTAGTCGTCGTCGTCCAAATGGAAGGCGGCTCGGAACTCGTCGACTTGGTGATCGAAAGTTTAAAGGCCGGGTCCTCCGGCGCGCCGAAGAAGCCCTCGCCCTACTATGCCGAAATCGACCTGGAAGGGAGCGCGAAGAAAAGCGGAATCGGCGCGCTCAATGCAGACGGGACCCCGGGGCCCGCCACTTCGAGTGCTAACGGAACGGGTTCGATCGAACTCAATCGTACGACGTTACGTACCCGGATTTCGGCGGCGTTTTCGGCTAAGTACGCCAAGGAATCTCAACCCGGCGATGACGGGTCGATTCTTACCGCAGAAAATCTTTCTCGTTCCTTCGATTTTGTCGGAGTTTACTCGATTAATAAAACGGCAAGGTGGAACGTTGCTTTAATCGTGAATCAGTATTCGGATCCAGGATCGAATGTTCAGGACTCCCTGAATGCGCAGGTGGGTCTCGAGTATAACCTCGTTCCTTTCCGCGTCGACCAGCCGTACGAGTTCCGAATTCGGGCGGGACTAAAAAAAGTGGAGGACCATCTCGTGATCGCGAATGATCGTGGAAACACGGTCGAAGATTACTATTCCGTCGGAGCCCAGCTCTATACTTACTGGCTGATTCTGAAACAGAAAGCGAGTATCACCGGCGGATTAAGCGCTCGAAAGAACGTGTCCTACCGAGGTTATTACTCGGGTTCCGCGAATCTATCCTTCAGTTACCAAATCACGAGTGGGATAGCGGTAAATGCGACCGGGAAATATTCGTACGTAAAAAAGAGTATTGATTTTCCGGCCGTTCCTGACTTTTCGAATCCTCTCCAGACCCAGTACCTTTCTGGCTATTCGGGGGGAAGCTATTCTACTTCGCTTGGAGTTTCGTTTAATATCGGCCGCGGCAGCCAAATTCGCTCGCGGGATCGGCGCTTTAAGTGACAGGGTTTTTTCGTTTTCTCGCATTTATC
>JANXTV010000009.1 GCA_025352185.1 Oligoflexia bacterium | reverse complement strand
GAGCGCCCGCGGACCTCCCCACCCTTCGGCGAGTGCCGGATAGAGCGCCATCGGAAAACAAAAAAGCATTGCCGCGATATCGACGAGGTAACTCCCGAGGATTACCGGATCGGAAACGGCATACCTCATTCCCTCGATCATCCCGGCGAAACTCGGACGAACGACCGCGACCGCGCGCACCGGCTCCACCACGCGGGCGAGAAAAAGAATCGAAACGAGATAAGAGGTCCCGTCGACCCAGAACGCGCCCCGCACCCCGTAACGAGCGACCAGGATTCCACCGATCGTCGGACCGATCACGTGCGCGAACGTGCCGCGGAAGCCACTCAGCGCGCTAATTTTAGGGATATCATCGGCCTCAATCAGCCGCGGAGTGAGGGACTCCAGCGCCGGGCGATGGATCCCCATCAGGGCGGAAAAGACTCCCGCAAAAATAAAACACGGTAACACCGAATCGGTAAGGGTCGCGTACGGGTAGAGGAAACAGAGGAGCGCAAGCGCCGCTTCGCAGCGGATAATGAGCTTCACCCGATTTCCCGCGTCGGCCAGCAGACCCCCGTAAAATCCCGTAATCGCTAGCGGAATGAGTTGAATCACACCCATGAGTCCGACGGAAACCGTCGAATGGGTTTTCGCGTAGATATGGTACGGAAGCGCGACGAAAGTCAGGCTCGAACCCAGGACGCTCACGAGTTGCCCTAAATAAAGATTTCTAAATGCCGGATATTTTCGGAGCGGGGAAAGGTCGAGCCACATCTCTAAATTACGTCCCCACCTTTTTTACCCGAGGGGATTCACGATCGAGATTTCTTTCGAGCGGCACCATGAAAACCATCACGCAGGCCGAACACGCCATACTCGTGAGCGCAACGTGATCCATTCCGAGAAGGCGTCCGTCGCTCCCCACCCTAAGCATCGACGCCGAGAGGAAAGCACCGATTGCGCTCGCCGCGTTTTGGAAAACGGACATGAAGGAAACGAACCGGGCGCGCTCGTGGGCAGCTGGAACGCGAGACGCGACCGAAGTCGACGCCACGCTCCGGGATCCCATGGCGGCCATAAAACCTATAAAGAGGAGATAAACGGGCACCGGCGTCGGAAAAATCACGAAACCGAAAAAACTGACGAGGAGAAGAACGACGGTTGCGACACCGCCGACGACGACCGCATTAAATTTATCGATCATCCGTCCGCTCAGAATCATCAGGGAGAAACTAATGAGTCCACCGAATAAGTAGAGCGACCCCAGTTTATCGCGGGGTAACCCGAGGTTAAACTGGAAGTAAGTCGCGAGATTCGGGATCAGCATGAAGCCGGAGCACATTGCGACCATTACGCTTCCGAACGAAAGGAGTACGTTCCGGCGGGAAAAGAGGGAGCGGGTCGCCTCCCCCATTTTATCGAGCTTCGCGCGCGCGATATGGGCGCGCATCTGGGGGAGTCCGCGCATAATGAGTGCCAGCACGAGAAAACCCGCGGCGCCGACCGCGAAGAAAGGCATTCTCCATCCGCCTAAACGCGCGAGTTCCAGGCCCGCGGGAACTCCGAAGACCGACGCGATGGAATAAGCGCTCATGAGCGCGCCCATGGCCCGACCGCGCCTCGCCACCGGCACCGCATCGACCGCCATGGCAAAGGTGAGCGATGAAGTCGGTCCCCCGAATAGCCCCGCCACGACGCGCGCCGCGAGCAGCGTCGGAAAGCTAGTGGCAAAACCACCGAGTACGGTCGCAAACGCCAGTCCCGCGAGACAGAGACTCAGCGCCGACTTACGATCAAATCGATCGAGAATGAAACTTCCGGCGAGACCGGAACACGCGGCCGCGGCAGTGTAGCTCCCACCGATCCAGGCTAAATGGGCGGGATCGATTGCGAGCGCCGTCGAGAAATCCGGGCCCATCGGCATCACCATCATGAAATCTAGGATATTAATAAACTGGATCGACCCGAGTAGCAGGATCAGCTTCATTTCCTGCGAAGACGTAAACCCATAGTCCACTTCGCCCAAAGCAGATTCCGTAACGTCCTTATTCATCGCCGCTTTTCCTCACGGCCGCCGGTCGCTCCCAGTTCCAGCATCGAAATCCACTCCCCAAACTTCGGCGTGGAAATGAGTAAACTCCACGACGGACCGCCACCGCTGTAAAATGTCACCGTCGTGACTTTCGTTTTTCCCACCGATCTCCGCTTAATAGCGGGAATCTTATACTGCTTACCCCCGCCGGTCAGGACGATTTGCTGAGTATCGGAAGCGAGCGACACCATGTACTCCCCTTTCGGAACCATCACTTTTCCGCAGAGCGCGTCTTTTCCAATGGTGACTTTCATTTAACCCTTCTTCCGAGTTTCATCGAGCTCGTGGCGAACCTCGAGGAGAAGCATGCCGGCCTCGCGGTGGGTCGGGTCGATTCGGAGCGCTTCCTCGAGCTCCTCGAGCGCTTTCCGGTACATCTCTTTCTTAATGTAGAGCTTCGAAAGCTCCACGCAGATCGATGCACTCGGCGGAAGATTATTTCTCGCCGCCGTAAGGATATTCACGGCCTTTCCGAATTCATCCTTCTTATCGTAGGCCTTCGAGAGCTTCAGGTAATGAATTTCCCGCGCGGGATTAATCGCGAGCGCCTTCTGGTAATACGGAATGGCCGCGTCGGCATTTTTCGTCTTCAGCAGGGCATCGCCCACCCCCGAAAGCCCCGTATCGAAGTCAGGGTTTAATTTTAGAGCCCGTTGAAATTTCGCGAGTGCTGCCTTCGTGTGATTTCGCTCGAGATCCTCGAAACCCTTTTCAACGGAGTGGGTGATTTCCTTTTCTACCCGCTTCGCGTGAAGTGCCTGATCGATTCGCGTCTTTAAATCTTCGCGCGAAAAGGGTTTTAAGAGGTACTGATCGACGTGTAAGTTCGCCGCCTTCATCACTTTCATGCGCTCGACGGATACCTGACTCGTTATAATAAAAAACGGAACATCGGCCAGCATCTTCGTGCGCTTACAGAGTTCGAGGAGTTCGACACCTTTAATTTTCGGCATCTCCCAGTCGGCGATCACCATCCCGATATCGGCGACATTTTTAGACATATAGTTCATGGCGCTTTCGCCCTCCGGAAAAGCTTCGATACGCTTAAAGCCGAAGCGCCCCAGGTATTCGACGACCATATCCCGGGAATCCGCATCGTCGTCCGCAACGACGACGACCTTCTGGGGGCCGTGAATCGAATTTGCGAAGGCCTTTTCGATCTTTTCGTTCAGCGTCTCCAGACGAAATGGCTTTACGATATAGTCGTCCACGAGGTCCTCGGCCGCGGCACTGATTTTCTCGTGCTCGACCGACCGCGGACTCGACATGATGATGAACGGCAGGTGCGACCACTTCGGATTCCCGCGCACTCGTTTCAGGAGGCTTAAACCATCGACGAGCGGCATATCCCAGTCGGAAAGGACGAGAGTGATCGAAGGATCTTCCTCGAGTTTAAGTAAAGCTTCCCGACCGTCTTCGACCGATGTGATCTGTTCGAAACCTAAGGCCCTCAGGTAATCAATCGCCGTCTCCCGACTATCTTCGCTATCGTCGACGACTAGAATATGGGATTGCGGCTGACTCGTTTTAACCATGAATTATTCCTTCGTCCGCTTTCAGTGGGAACCGAATCTTAAACGTCGCGCCTTCGCCTACGACGGAATGAACGCTGATTTCTCCGCCCTGTTTTTCGACGATCGATTTAGAAATCGAAAGGCCGAGGCCACTACCCTGGTCGCCTTTCGTGCTAAAGGCCGTCTCGAAGATCTTCGGCAGCACTTCGGGAGAAATTCCGACGCCGGAATCTCGCACCTCGACTTCGATGGATTTACCATCCGGGACGGCCGTGACATTCAGGGTGAGGACACCGCCCTGGGGCATGGCCTGCTTAGCGTTAATGAGTAGGTTTAGAAAAACCTGCCCCGTCGCTACGGGATCTCCGGTAATTACGGGCACGACGCCGAAATTCCTTTCGACCTTGATGTTCCCCGTCTTTAATTCGTGGTGAATTAGGGTCAGCATCTGATCGAAAACCGTCGTCACCAGAAAGGGCTCACATCGTTCTTCCGAAGTTTTTGAATACGACTTCAGGTTCTGGAGAATAATTTTTGCGCGGTCAATCGCATTCAGAGCCGTCGTCAGATGCGCTTTCGTGCCCTCTTCCTTCGTATCGAGGAGTGCGAGATCAATTTTCCCAAAAACTCGCATGAGGATATTTCCGAATTCATGGCCCACTCCGCGCGCGACCTGGCCGATGGCCGCGTGGCGTTCGGACTCGACGAGCTGCTTTTGCAGAGACTCGAGACTATCGGACATCGTGTTAAAAGCGCGCGAGAGTTCCCCGACTTCGTCATTCGACCGCACGGCGAGACTTTCCGCAAATCGCCCTTGAGAAACTGAGTCCGTCGCTTCGACCAGCGCCGAAAGGGGGCGCGTGAGCGACCGCGCGACGCGATTTCCCGCCCACAGGGCGAGCGTGACGATCAGGAGCGCAAAAAGAAATGATTTATTAATGAGTTTAATCGAGGCCCGGTAAATCTGATCATCCGGCGCCGTCGCGATCACCTTTAAATCCGCGCGACCGACGTCGCCAAATGCGCCGAGGTAGGATCTTCCATTCCACTCGAAAGTTTTTAATTCGAGCGCGAGCGGCGAATGCATCGCCTGCAGAATGAGCGGGTGATCCTTAAACTCCCGGGGATCCGAAAGCCGACTCGGATCGGGATGGAGAAGCACATTCCCCGCGCCATCTGCGAGAAATGGGCTCACGACCCCCTGCCCTTTTAAAGTCGACCACCAGCGATCGGCTCTGAAAACACCCTGAATCACCTGGGGGTGATCCATTTTTTCGAGTTGAACCGCTTCGCTGTAGACCATCACCGGAGAATTCGGATCCAGAAATTTTGCGGACACGGCGCTCTTACCGCGCGCCAGTTCCGGGACGGAAAGTTTTGCGTAATAGTCGGCCCACCGGGCTGCGGGAAGCTCCCGCTCTTCTAGAAACTGGGCGGAATGATCGAGTTGGTAAACTTCCTTTTTCGTCTCGGGATCATAAATTCGAAAAGCCAGGAGTTCTCGCTCGTTCGAGAGGAGAACTCGCACCCAATCCGGATTCGACTGTCCTTGTGCCAGGAGTTTGACGACGGAGGAATAGCGTTCGAGATCTCCACGGATTTCGGAGCTGATCGTACGCACGACACTCGCGTTAAGATCGTAAATCAACGTCGCTTTATCGTCCCGAAAGAGTTTGATCGCGAGCGTTAAGTACGTGATGATGGACACCATAACCAAGGCGCTCATCAGCAGTACTAGTTTCAAGCGAATGGGGAACTTGATCTTGGCTCGCATCGAATCCCGTCAAAACTCCCGTCTGGCTAACCACTCCTGGAAACGTTTATTCGTTCGCGCCGCTTGGGCGATCGTCATCGGCGTCGAACTTTTCCTACTCCTGGATGATATCACTCTTTTTCGATCTCCCAAATCCGAACTCCCTGAAACCACTGGCGAACGCGTAGCCGAAATCCGAAGCGTCTCAAGCGGCGTGCGGTGGCAAAGTCCGAAAGATATTCTTTGGAATGAGGGCCAGCCCGGACAAGTCCTTTTCGCCGGACAAAGTCTGATGACCCTCGCCGGGTCCGAAGCCCGCCTAGTTTTTGACACTACCGGAACGACGGCCGGAGGTGGGAGACCGGCGGGTTCCGTACCGCCAACTGTAGCGCCGACTGAACCACTGACCGAACTCCGCATCGGAGAAAAAACTCTGATTCAGCTGAGTACCCCGTCGGCGGGCGCGGAAAACCCCGCCCCCATCCTCCTCTCGCTTTCGCGCGGGACGGTTCGTGCGAACACCGCGCGTGCGATCACGCTGATCTCGGGAGAATTCCAGATTCAAGTCGACCCGGGCACCCAGTTCGAAGCAAAAATGCCCGAAGGCGGTAAAACGATCGAACTCGAGGTCACGGCGGGCCGGGTACATTCGGGGGATAAATTAAAAATTACGTCGGGTGAAAAACTTGTCCTCCCGGTAGAAAAGATTTCTCCGGCGACGCTCGAGCGAAAGGCGGAACCCGTCCCGCGAATACCGGTGGAGCCGGTGTCACTACCTACCGGCGCGTCGGCATTGCCTCCGCCGAGGATGCGCGCGCCGATCTTACGATCGAAACCCCGGGTGAAAGACCAAACAAATTTCATTAAGAGAATATTCGACGGGATCCTTTCCAGTGCGGAAGCCGATGAAGCGGATTTAGAGATAGAACTGGGCTGGGAACCGGTTCCGGGCGCGACGGCTTACCAAGTTCAAATCTCAAAAACGAAGAATTTTCAGCGGGTCCTCGTCGACGAAAAATCGGGCGACCCGACATACACTTGGGCTTACCGACCGGGAATGGAAAACGCGAAGGGTCGTGTATTCTACCGAATCGGTTCGATCGGCGCCGATGGAAAAGTCGGTACGTTTTCAAAGCCACTTCCCCTCGTCCTGCGCCGGGAAAAAGTCGCCATAATCACTCCGCCGCCCGCGACGCCCGTTGCGCCTTTACCCGCGGTGACGGAAAAATCCGCGGCCGGGTCGCCCGTAAAGATTTCGACCGCCGAGAGTAAAAGAGTTACGCGAATTTCCGCAGCCGCGCTCCTCTCGGGCTACGCCCAGAGTTCCGATGCTTCACTCCTCCGGGACGCAAAAACGACTTCTCCTTACTTCCACGAGGCTTTCGCGTGGGAAAGTCGTGGAGACGAGCTCCTCTTTTCCACGGGTGCCACCGGAAGTTCCTTGCGCGGTTCGGATACCGCCCTTCCGAAATCTCGACGATTTCGCGCAAACGCTCGGATTGAAAAAAACACGGGTCGTCGCTTTCTCGGCGGCGGGGTCCTTTACGCCGGACTCGGTCTCGAACTCGACGCCCGCTTCCAGAAAGAGTCCGCGAATGTAATCGGCCTCCATTCCGGCCTTTCCACCGGGCCCACGTTATCTTTTTCGCCGACCGCCGACTGGAATCTCGGAATTTCGCTACCGCTCAGTGGCACTCTCCTTTCGGGATTTCTCGCGGGACCGTACGGAATTCGTATGACGAGCGATACTGATTTCACCGTCGCACGGTATTCGGATTTACGCCGAATCTGCATAACCTTCTCCCTTTCGGGAAACCGGTATTACTGGAAAAATCCGAGTGGCACTTCCGTTACGGAATGGAACGCGGGCGCCGGTCCGAGCTACATCTTTTAGGAGCCGATTTAAAATAAAATGAAAATGCGATCGACTTCCCTTTACCAACCCCTTCGCTCTTCCCTCGGCATTGCTCTCGGTATCGTCCTCGGAACGTTATTCACGGCGAGTGCCCGGGCGGATGAGATCGGATACTTTGCGAACGGCGAGAACTCTCGGCAAGTTTTTTTCGGTGACGGAAGTGCGGGTGCCTTTATCGACGGCCCGACCCAGTCCGGAATTAGCGTAGCGGGCGCGACGATTACCTTTAATACCGACGTAAAAAGCACCTTCGACTTTTCTTCTTTTTTACTGACGGCGGGAAAAACGCTCCGGGCGATCGGCACGAGTCCCCTGACGATCCGAGTTCTCGGCGCTACCCAGATTCTCGGTACGGTCTCACTCGCGGGCCTCGCCGGTGATAACGCGAACATCGGCGCACCGGGAGTGAGCGGAGTGCCCGGAGCGGGCGGTGGATCGGGCGGGACCGGTGGAAAGGAACCGCCGAGTTCCGTAAACGGCAGCGACGCCACTCCTCGAAGTGGGAACGCGCGCGGCGGAACAACACCCGTAAATGAGGCCGGATTCACGACCCAGATGGCGGGCGGCGGTGGGTGCAACGGTACGAGCGCGGGCGCCGGAAATTTCGCGACCGACGGCTACCGATTTGCGGGCGGCGCGGGAACGTGCGGTGCCACGCAGGCGGCGATCGCCGATACTTTCGATTTTGGGTTTTCGGGTGGAGCGGGCGGCGGAGGCGGCGGCACCCGGGATTTCATGGGGAACGGGACGAACGGATCGGGCGGCGGGGCGGGCGGAGGCGGACTCCACCTCACCTCGCTCGGAAACATTGCCCTCTCCGGAACGATTAATGCGACGGGCGGAGCCGGCGGAGCGGGAGAACTCGGAGGGGGCGGCGGCGGAGATTTCGGATCCTCCGGAGGCGGAGGATCAGGCGGCTCCGTCTGGATCCAAACTGCGGGGGCGCTTCTCGGCTCCGGAATTCTTAACGTGACGGGGCTGATTCCGTATCCCGCATCGACCGCTCCCGCGGGAGTGATCGTCCCCGTGAAGGAATTCGTTCCGGCG
>JANXTV010000319.1 GCA_025352185.1 Oligoflexia bacterium | reverse complement strand
AGGGCGTCGCTCGCGAAGAAAATTCCGAGGAAGAAGAAGACCTGGTGCTTCGTCCATCCGGCCAGACTGGGAGTGTTCGCATAAATTACAGTGAAGAGCGAAAACTCGACGAAGATCCAGATGAGGTCCACGCATAACATCGTAAGAAAGTTCGTTCGGTAGACGGCCTCGCGGACGAAGTTATTCTTTATCTGGACGGCGAAAACCCGGGTGTATTTTTTTAAAACCTTAAACATGTGATCAGCCCCCGAGCGAAAGGTAGCGTTTAATACTGAGGCGCCAGCTCCAGTGAACGAGAATCCCGAGCCCGATAATCCAGAGCGAGGCGATTCCCACGGCTTGGACGAACTCGGCGTTCGACCACCGACCAAGGGCGTACTGGGTCGGACCATAGACGTAGAGATAAAACGGAGTCGATTTCCAAACCCATTCCCAGTTCGCGGGGAAAAGGGAGAGCGGGAGGAGTTCACCGCAGAGGAGTTGCACGACCATATTTTTTACCATGAGGACGGCGTAGGCCTCCTCCCAGTAAAACGCGAGCGTCGCGATTATGGATCCGATTTGGTAGTGGATGATATTCCCCATGATCGCGAGGCCGACCGCCGCGATCATCCGGGGACCGGATACGGCGTCGGTGAAAAACGAAGCCATGATTCCGATCGTGAGGGAAACCCCCGCGATGAAAA
The DNA here is from genome assembly GCA_025352185.1 of Oligoflexia bacterium. GTDB lineage: Bacteria > Bdellovibrionota > UBA1018 > UBA1018 > UBA1018 > JACMQW01. The sequence goes on along the minus strand of JANXTV010000319.1, from coordinate 6,340 downwards.
GTTTCGGCGCGAGTCCGCGCATGTAAACGAATTCGACGACGCCCGCCGGACGGAGAAGATAATTCGAAAGCGAGCCCCCGCGAATCATCTCCATGAGTTCGAAATCGTGATCGCCTCCCCGGACCTGGGTAAAGAGAATCGAAGTGAAAGTATACGCGAGCATCTGGTGGTAGCTAAAACCGCCGATCGATTCCTGGCCGCCGATTTTAAAGAGCGCGTACCAAAGCACCCACTGGATCGCGGCCGGAACGAAGGCGGCCCCGACGACCTCGAGTAAGAATTCGAGTCGGTAGGCGGTCGCATCTAAGAATCCATTTCGGAGAGCGGCGATTCGCCACTCGAGGTGGAGTCCCTTCTTTACAGTCGCGAGTTCTGAGAACCGCGCGGGGGCCTGGGCGCTAGACATGCGCGCCCGGCCTTACGGAACCTTCGGAGTAGATTCGCTGGATCACGCTCTCGAGACTCTGCTCTTCGATTCCCATGTCGAGGATCGTCGCTTTCGTCATGAGGGGCTGCAGAACTTTAAGGACCGAGTCCTTCGTGGTTTCGAAGTAGTAGGTCAGAACTTTTGCTTCGCCATCGGAGTCGTCTCCCGAAGCGCCTTCAGCGCTGCCGCTCGAAGATTCGGCAGTCGTGTTGGCGGCGCCCTCTCCGTCGGGAGTAGCCCCTTCGACCGAAATCGAAGCCACCGGCGCGCCGGTTAGCGCCGCGAGTTCCTCGACTTTAAACGCTTCCTTCAGTCGCACGCGGAGGCGGCACTCGCCCTCGCGGGTGAGCTTCGAGGGTGCGCCGTCGAAAATCATCTCCCCGGTTTTTAGGATGAGTACCCGCGAGCAGAGGCGTTCGATATCGTCCATGTTGTGCGAGGTGAGGATGATCGTGGCTTTTTCTTTTTGATTAAAAGTTTTCAGGAAGTCGCGGAGTTTCTCGGCCGCGAGGCCATCAAGCCCGATCGTCGGTTCGTCGAGGAAGATTACTTTCGGCCAGTGGAGGAGCGCGCCGATGAGTTCCATCTTCATCCGCTCGCCGAGAGAGAGCCGGCGAATCTGGGTTTGGAGTAAACGCTTCACGTCCAGTAACTCGGAAAGGGTATCGAGGCGTTCCCGGTACTTCGCTTCCGGAATTTCGTAAATCGCCTTCAGTAAGTCGAAAGCATCGACCGCGGGAAGATCCCACCAAAGCTGCGCCTTCTGTCCCATGACGAGCGAAATCGTATGGCGGAACTCCATGGTCCGATCGAACGGTTTTAGTCCCATCACCGAGGCTTCGCCCGAAGACGGCGGAATGAGTCCGGCGAGGATTTTCAGAAGCGTCGTTTTCCCCGCTCCGTTCGCGCCGATCAGTCCGACGAAAGATCCCGGTTCAATCGTGAAGGAGACTTCCTTCAGCGCGACGTGTTCGGTGAACTTCGGATTTAAGAGGAGGCCGATCGTACTTTTAAAACCTTCCGCCTTCTGGGGCGAACGGAATACGCGGCGGACATTTTTAACGGAAATGATCGGAGCGGTTTTCGACATAGAGCGGGCGTGCCTTCAAAGGATGTGGATCAAGGTGGTGATACGGGGACGTGAGTCGGGACGTAAAGTAGGGATCTAATGACAGTTCGGCGGAGCGATCGAAGTCGCTCCACTCTATATATAGAGAGATTAAAAGGTCGAAACCGAGCGCGTTCCGGCCAGTGGCTTCTTCGATTCGGTCACTCCGGGTACCCACGCATTATAGCGGGTGATGATCGTTTGGTTTTCGCCGAGGCCCTTCGCGTTCGTCGCCGAATCACTGAATCCCTTTGCGATCGGAAATGCCGTAATCAGGTACGGGAGTTTTAGCGCGGAGTCGCGGAAGGAATAAATTAAGAGCTCGGCATTTCCGCCGGTCGACTCGGGAGTACCCGAAGTGAACGGGATGAAGTCGGTACGGATCTCGACCGTGCGTCCGCCGTCGAGGTGGATCACTTCGGAAAGTCTCCGGCCGTGGATGGTTTTAAAGTTAAACGTCCGGACGTCCTTCGAAACGCCGTCGGCGCCGCGGAGAACTTTAAGTGCGGCTTCGTCCTGGTCGTTCGATTCGCGGAAGGCGATCCGACCCGCGAAATAAGTGAGGTTCGAAAAGAGTCCGCCCTTTTTCGGGAGGGGAACGATGGTACCGGACGGAATCCCGAATCCGTTTTCAATATCGGGGCGGACCCAGCGCAGGCGCTTATATCCGTACGCGGTTTTCAGGTTTGAGAGGAGGTAACCGTAGGTGTGTTCAAACCCGGCGTGCGCGATGCGCGCGGGATACATCGATCCTTCGACCCCGGTTCCGCGAGCCGGAACTTTTGCGCGGGCGAGGACCGCGTCGAGGATCGCTTCCGGGATGATGATGCCTTTCGCGCCCTCATCGAAGTTAATACTCTTACCCCAGAGTTGCTTCAGCGGACCGGCGAGTTTTCCTTCGCGGTCGAGGTGCTTTAAGTATTCGGGGGCGATTTCCCAAAGCCGCGCGGCTATCTTCTTTTTCGCCGTCTCCGGATTCATATCCGTCTTCAAAATCGACTCCAGGTCGCGCGCGATCGCGGCCCACGGACAGTCGAGTTCCGTTTCCTTCTCAGACTCGATCGGACACGCCGGGAGCGAGAGGTCGGTGGTGATCACCGAGGCGGCCCGCGCGGTCGAAATGAGGGAAAGAAGGAGTACTAAGACGAGGACGCCGAGAGCTTTCATATGTGGGCGGGATTATCACGACTCCCGGACTTCCACCACGAGCGATGCGAGGGATTCCCGCAGCGTCGGATGCTCGAAACGGTACCCCTGGGCGAGGAGGCGGGCGGGTGTGACTCGCTGCGATGAGAGGATCGTTTCCTCGGCCATTTCTCCGAGCGCAAATTTTAGGGCGAACGCCGGCACGGGGAGGACGGTTGGCCGGTGGAGGACGGAGCCCAGCACCTCGGTGAATTTCGCATTTGTGACGGCTTCCGGGGCGACGGCATTAAAGACGCCGCGAAATTTCTCGGGGGTCGCCGCGGCGGAAAGTAAGAGTGAAATGAGATCGCGCCGGTCAATCCAGGGCATCCAGTGTTTCCCGTCCCCGATCCGTCCGCCGACGCCCGCCTTGAAAATCGGGAGAAGCTTTCCGAGTGCCCCACCCCCGGGACTGAGCACCACGCCAAACCGAAGAATCGTTAGCTTCGGGGTTTTTAGTTTTCGGGCCTCGTCTTCCCACGACTGGCAGACGTCCGAGAGGAATCCCGTTCCGCGGGCACTTTCTTCGGTGAGAACCTCGTCCCCGCGCGTTCCGTAGTAACCGGTCGCGGAAGTCGAGATGAGCCAGGGAGGGTTCGAAAGCGCGTTGAGTCCTTCGACCAGGTTCCGCGTCCCGAGCTGCCGGGAGTCGAGGATCCGGCGTTTCGTCTCGGCACTCCACCTTCCTTCGCCCACGTTTTCTCCCGCGAGGTGGATGACGACGTCCGACCCTTCGAGAGCGGTCGCCGGGGCGACCGATTTCTCGGCATCCCATTCGAAGGCGTTTACGGACGGGAGCCCCGCAAAGTGTGCGCGAGCAGAGGCGGGGTTCCGGGTGAGGACCCGGACCTCGTGGCCTCGCCCGGGGGCTGCGAGGTAGCGGACGATTTCAGAACCGATAAAGCCGGTGGCGCCGGTGATGACGATCTTCATGAGATGAGTTTAATACTACTTAAACTAAAAAGAAAGACGAGCTAAGTCATTGAAATGACTCTTTCCATCCCGTACCGGCATTAGACACTCCGGGGCACCCGTGGGGTAAAGATTCGTAGGCAGGTGTAAACGAAGTAGTCAGAAGACCCCCCTAAATCGGGCCTTATCTCGGCTAGGATAGATTTAAGCGGTGTGTCATTTTGGCCTATGGATTGCTTTAGTCATAGGTAACGAACCTGCTTTTCTAATGGATAGGTGTGTAGGGGTTCGGAGACCAACTAGAGTGTGAAGAGAGAGAGAACCTTATGTTTAACGCTAAAAAGATTTCGATGATGGTGACCGCATCGATCCTCGGCCTCGCGCTGACGGGATGCGGAAAAGATAACTACAACGGTAACTACTCGGGAACCGAGATTAAGATGCCGGCGACCCAGACTGGGCAGACGGGCCAAACCGGACAACCCGGCCAGCCCGGTTACTACCCGACGAATAACTATTATAACCAGCAACAGTCCTACCGCGGCGTGACGGCGGAACTCCACCATGACGGAGAGATTGTTACCGGAACGTATAACATCACTCCGAACCAGTACGGCGGAGTCCAGTCCCAGACCACTTCCGTTCAGCAGGAAACCTACCGTTTCGAAGCGAATGCGAACACGGCGAACCAACTCACGGGCGTCCGTTTAATTCCGATGTCGACGAGCTACTACGGCGGCGGAGGCTGCGTGCTCGAAGGTAACCTGACTGCCGTCCAAGACGGTCGCCGGATTACCGGGACGCTTAACCCGACGAACACTGGTTACCAGAGCACGAACTACCTCTGCGGACCGACGCAGATCACGCTCGACCGCGCGAACTAAGTCTCGCGCTTAAAACTACACACTCTTTTAAACGGAGTGAAGGATGGCCGATCACCACGGCTCCCCTTCGCTCCGTTTCTATTTTCCGGGGGGGCGATCGGCCTAAACCTTCGGCTTACCTTTAGTCCATTCTCGCGGTTTTCCGTCGACGAGATCTTCGACGTCGAGCACGAGAAAAGTTTCGCCCCGAATTTCCCACTTAATATCCACATCGAAAAGCGTGAACGCAAATCGAAGTCCCTCGGAGTCTTTCGCCTGCGCGGGCATTTTTCTTTTCTGGGAAGCGGGACGCGGATCAAGCTCAAGCATCTCGACGATGATTTTTTTTAGATCCGGTTTCGTCTTCTCGTGATGCGCGACGGATTTCAGAGCGGCGTCGGTAAACGCCACTTCGAATTTTTCGATCGGCGCCGCGGCCCATCCGGGAACCGCATCGGGGATCGAGTCGGCGAAGGGAATATACGGCTTAATATCGAGGATCGGTGTGCCGTCGAGGAGGTCGACGCCGGAAACGTGGATGCGCGCGCCCTTCGGATGATCGTAATCGATGCGGTCGAGTTTTACCGCGGAAAGTCCGATGGGATTCGGACGATGCGGAGAGCGCGAGGAAAGGACGCCTACCTTCGTGCGGCCGCCGAGGCGGGGGGGCCGAATCGAAGGTTTCCAGTCGCGGGCTCCGTGCTCGTGGAAAACGAAGATAATCCAGATATGGGAAAAGGTTTCGAGCGTGCGGCACGCCTGCGAGAGGAAGGGATGCGTTCCGAGTTCGATCACGCCCTTCGCGGTCGCAACCATTCCGGGCTGCCGGGGAATACCGAATTTTTCGGCGAACGCCGTGCGAATGATTCCGATCGGCTCGAATTCATACGACGCGGCGGCCGGGCCTTTCTTCGCCTTCTCGTCGTAGTTTTTTCCGGGGTATGCGGATTTTTCGAGCGGTTTTTTCTGCATGCTTTTCTCGGGAAACCGTAATGAAAAAGGGACGCACTCTTTCGAGTACGCCCCTGATTTAACTTAAAAAGAGTCTTAGAGCACGCCGTTTACGGAGATCGTGCACTTATACTTCATGCCGCCGAGTGGATTCGCCGAGCAGTCGAAGGATTCGCCGGAGATATGGAGCGTGGGACTCTTCGAGTCTTTTCCGGCCTTACGTGGTTTTTCGCCGGCGTCGACGAGAGCGTTATAGATTTCTTCGGCGGCTTCGCCGCGAATTTCGTAGGTATCGTCTTCGCCTTTATCGATCGTCTGGATTCCGCGACCCGGAACGATCGCCGTTTCCTGTTTCTGTTCGATCACGAGATGGCGGCTACACCGGCCGACGGGGCAGGCGCTGTCGCCGGAAATAAAGTGACCTTCGAAAGAAGAAGCGTCGGCGTAGTGTTTTACCTTCAGAACGTTATCGGCGTTCATCAGTAGGGACGGAAGTTCGTACATCACGCCGGAGACGATCTGGCCGGGTTTACTCATTCCGGAAATCGTGAGCGTCTGGACTCCCCGCTTTTTCGTGAGCGACGCCGAGTCGGCGAAACTGGAAGCGGCGACGAGCGCCGCGAGCATAGAAATAGAAACGAGTTTTAATGACTTCATAAAACGAGATCCCCCTTGAGTTCTAACGCGGTGTATAACTCACAGAGTTAGGGGATTGCACGTAAAAAAACGCAGTGCATTATAAAGCGATCAATATTTTCTATTGAGTCTATAACCATCAGTAATAATTAGATTAAATGCATTATAGCGAAAAACAGAAATATTCGCTATAATGAGGACATGGCGGGAATGCTCACGGAAACCCTCATGCGGACGGCTCTCGGTGCCCTCGATACT
>JANXTV010000508.1 GCA_025352185.1 Oligoflexia bacterium | reverse complement strand
GGCCGGAATGCCATTCGAAGTCGAGACGTGAGTGAAAAGTTTATTCGCATGGTAGGTGAAGTTGGCTTCGTCGCTTCCGAGATTTCGCCACTGAAGGAGATCACTCGTTACCGCATCCCGAAGGAGTTTTCCGTTCAACTTAAGGATCCGGTCGCCCGCTTTAATGGGGTAGTCCGAATCTTTCGCAATGGTCGGGAGACGATTCTTCACGAGTAACGTTTCGCCGTCGCGGACACCAGAAAATCCAAGATAGGCAACCATCGCCCGGTTCGGGAGGGAAGCATTCGTAAGCGCCGCCGAGGAGTGAGCGTCGCGGAAAGTCGCCACGAACTTATAGACGACGGCGTAGAACTCGTCGTTCGTCGTCGCGGAGTCGGCCGCCGCGTTCGTTTCTTTCTTCAGCGTCTCAAAATCAAAACCAAATTTTTTCTGCTTATAATCGAGGGGGGCGTAGTTTTCGCCAAACTGAGAGTAGACCCAAAGTAGGTCGGCTGCCTTTTCCTCTTTCGATAACGTCCGGCGCGGAACCGGGTCACAGGCCGTCATGCCGACTACGATGAAAGCGATCCCGAGAACGAAGAAAAAGGCACTTTTTAAACCCATGGTACTACTGCTCCTGAAAACGATATTTCGAGTTGGGGACGGAATGAAAAGACCCGGGCCAAAAACTTCGGCCCGGGTAATAGAAAATTAAGCGGTAACGGCGGTCGCGGGTGCCGCCGAGGTGATCGGCGAAGTTTTCGAACGCAGGTAACCGGCGAACATCCAGATGTATGCGTAGCAAACGATCGGGAGGATGAAGGAATAACGGAGTTCGATCCGGTCCGCCATCATGCCCTGGATCAGAGGAACGATTGCCCCCCCTACGATGGACATGCAGAGGAGACCCGATGCTTTTTCGGTCCCGCGTTTAAGGCCTTCGATACTTTGCGAGAAGATCGTCGGGAACATGATCGAATTAAAGAGACCGACCGAAAGGATCGTCCACATCGCGAATTCGCCCGTTCCGAAAACGGAGAGAGCCGTCATGATCATCGTGCCGGTAGCGAAGAGTTGGAGAACCGATGCCGGGCGGTACTTCGCGAGAAGTGGGGTCCCGAGGAATCGACCAACCATCGCGCCACCCCAGTAGAATGCAACGTAGCGTCCGGCCACTTCGGGAGTGAGCGCCATCACGTGGGCCGATCCGAGGTAGTTAATGAGGAAACTTCCGATCGCAACTTCGGCTCCGACGTATGTGAAAATTCCCATCATTCCCATGACGAGTCGCTTATTCGCGAAAAGCTCCGACCAAGGAGCATCTTCAGAGGCCTGAGACTTAAACGAAGGGAGTTTTACGAGCGCAATGAAGATCGCCAGCGCCACGAGGGCGAAGCCGATCACGATATAAGGTGCTTCGACCGAGTTCACCGACTGATTCGAAAGAATCAGGTAGGAACCGATGAGTGGGGCAACCGTCGTGCCGAGCGAGTTAAACGCTTGGACGATCGTGAGCCGAGCCGATGCGGTGCTCGAGGGCCCGAGGAGAGTGACGTACGGGTTTGCCGCAACTTGGATCAGCGTGATCCCCGCCGCGAGAACGAAAAAGGAGCATAGGAAAAGCTGGAACGACGAGAAATGCGCCGATCCAAGGAATCCGAATGCGCCGACTGCGGTAATTCCGAGTCCCGTGAACAGACCGCGCTGGTATCCGTAGTTTTCGCAAAACTTCGATGCCGGGATCGAAACGACGAAGTAGGAAGAGAAGAATGCGAATTGGATCAGGATGGCCTGGGTGTAGCTGAGAGTGAAAAGCTGCTTTAAGTGCGGCACCAGGATGTCGTTCAGGCAGGTGATAAAACCAAAAAGAAAGAAAAGGCTCGTGATCATCATCAACGAGCGAAAATGCGGATTCCGGGTCTGGACGTTATTCATAGTTCATTTCTCGAATTCTTCGGAGGCTAAGAAAACTTGCGTAGCTCCAGGTGAGATCGCGGGCACCCTGCATTACGCCGTTTACACGGTTAAATTGTTCGGACTGTCTCCCACCTTCACCCGTGTGAAATTTCGCACGACGAATGAAAGCGTCACTTCTATCCTGAAGCGCTTTGAGGACCGCTTCGTACGTGGGCTCGCCCGCGAGAAGCCTTCTCTTACCTGAGAAATCGGTTCGAACCAGCGCCTCGTAATAAGGGCGCGAAAGGTCCGTAATTTTTAAGGTGCCGCGCGCGCGAATCTCGCCGCGAAGGCGGAGTGCGTATTCGGCCATTGCGTGGGTCGCGAGGAACCAAGGATTACCCTTCGAGTCCGTGCGGTACCCATCGTACCGGTCTTCGGGATAGCGTCCGATCCCCGGGCCCATGAGAAATCCTTCGTCATTCTTGCGGTCGCGATTCACGGCGTACTGGTAATCGAAGCTTTTTTCGAGTTCGTACATCGTCGCAATCACGCGGTCGTCATCGACGTAGAAAGGAGATCCGCTCTTCCCGGAATGGAGGACTCCGAGGACGATGGCGATATCGAGGTTCGACGCCTTATCGGCCGCGCCGGCAACTTGGTTTCGGGTCGTAATCAGGTAGCCCTTCGGGCTTGACCAAAACTTATCGAGGGACTCCATGACGAGCAGCGACTGCGCGTGGTAAAACTTCCCGGCTTCGTCGTCTCCCATTTTCGTCGCGAAACGGGCGCCTTCATCGAGAGCGCGCCACTGCGCGATACGGGTATAAAAATGATCTCCCATGACTTCTTCCCAGAGGTCGAAGGAGGGATCTTGCCAGTGGTGAGCGACGTATTCGAGATCGCCCTTAATGACGGTACGGGCGGGAAGTTCGAGACGATAGAGGACGCGGTTTACGAACTCTTCCCCGCCGGTCATCATCAGGTCATCGGCTAAACCTAAAAGTGCGAGCACGCGAAGTGCGGGTCCGTCGTTTTGGGGACGGCCCCAGGGAGCATCGAACGGACTTCCGTCGATTTCAAATTTCGGTTCGCCAACTCCCATATCGTCGCCACGGCCCGAGCGATTATCGGTCATCTGATTTCGGCGGGAGAGGAGCGCGAAATCCTTCACCGCATCGACGGAATCTTTTCGATTTACGGTCCGGTAGTTCCAGACTTCGCGCATGACGAGCGAAGCGTCGCGAACCCAGTGGGCGTAGTAGTCGGGTTCGGCACGGGAAGGCGACGCCATGACCGCCCCGCGGGCACCGTCTTTCGGACTAATCGCCATGAACACGCGTTCTAAAGATCGATCGGTTTGGGCACGAATCCAGCTCTCTAAACTCGATTCCGCCGCCATCACCGACATCGGCGCGAGCAAACACACGAGTACCCCACGCCACTTGAATCGATTTCCCCAAATCTTCATGCCCCCGCACCCTACTACCGGCATCCCGGAAGTGCAATTTTCCAATCGGCCACCTCGCCGCTTCGCGTCACTCGGCGCGTCGTGCTAGATCGAGGAATGGCGCGGGCAAACGAACCCAAATTTAGTGCGGACGATTATTCTCATTCGCGTCCTTTC
>JANXTV010000504.1 GCA_025352185.1 Oligoflexia bacterium | reverse complement strand
CCTCGAAAAGGAGCGTAAAAAGTTTAGGCAGATTGAATCCCGAGTGAAAGGAAAGGCCGATCTATCCGCTCCCCAGATCTCGGAATACTACTCCTCCTGGAATCACCTTCTGATTCACGTCCTGCTTCTGAATCCTAAGCTTCGAAATCCCCTCGATCTCGCGAGGGCCTCCCGACTTTCCCTCGAAGAAGTCAGGTTATCGCTGTCGGTTCTCGAGAAGATCGGCCTCGCGAAATCGACAAAAGGGGAATGGAAGGCAACTGAACTCCGGATCCATATCGGAAAGGAGTCTACCGCGCTCCGAATGCACCATATGAACACTCGCGTGGCGGCGATGCGGTCGCTTGATTTTATGGATTCCAGTGACCTTCACTATTCGGGGGCGCTGAGCGTCGATCTTGAATGCGCCGAAAAAATTCGTTCCCTACTGCTCGAAGCGATCGAACGGATGGAGCCGATCATTCGGTCTGCCCAGGACGAAGTTCTCTATACCGTCGCGGTCGATTTTTTTAGGCTGCGGTCGGGGGCCTAAAGCGAGAATTAGCGGACACCGCAGGATTTCAGTGCAAAATCGACTCGGTCGCGGGTCGTAATCGTATCCATTAAGCATTTTGACTTCGCCTCGGGAATTCCGCAGCCGAGGAGATCGAAATGATCGAGCGCGATCGATCCGTCTCCGATCTGATTCTGGGGGGCATCGATGAGTGAGTTAATGCAGCTTTCGGCACTCGCCGCTCCACCACCACCGGTCGATCCACCACCGCGCTGTGGAGCTACGGTGAGGAGTTCAGTAGCTCCTGCAGAAAATACGGAAGTGACCGTGATTAAAATGAGCGGCAGGAGATTCGACGCCTTTAAGAATTTCATGGATCGGAGATTCGCGTAGTTGCCTGTTTTTGTCAAGTATCGGAGTCCGGCAAAATAACGTCATAATTACTGATACTTAGCTAGGATACGTAGCGGGCCGGAACTTCGGACCCGGGTTCAGACCCTTTATTCGGAGTCGCAGGGTATCCGTGCTTGATCATTCTTTCGGGACTCCGGAATGTAAAGGAAAGGAGGGCTTATGGTTTTCAGTGCACGAGTCTTTAAAGCGGGAATCGGTGCCGGTCTAGTAGCGCTGATCATGCGTTACTGCGTGACGACAGAGCGGAACGTCCAGGTCGAAAGGTTCTATCGTCCCGCGACTTCCGAATTCGAGGTGAAGGGCCCCCTAAAAATAGTGAATGACCCGGTCATGCACGTTGAGGATCATTTTTACTCCGTTCAGCCCGAGACTAAAATCGAAGGTGCGGGAGTAGCGTCGAGAATTCCGCGCGGAAACGAACACGGTCAGGACGTGGTGCTCTACTTTATCGAGCCATCGGCAAGTGACACTTACGTCGCGAAATGTAGGACGGCCCCGGACGCCTGCGATCTCGCTTTTTATTCCGAACACATGAAGGCCGTAATGCTTGTCGGAGCTACGGATGCCTTAACGGCGGAACTCAGAAGTCCGACCCGAGTCCCGGTCGCTGATGGCGCTCCGGTCGCGTACGAGGGGCGATACCTCGACTATAAAACGAGTACTCTCGATGGAAAAGATACGCCCCGCGATCCTCCCGATGAGGAGCTCGAAAGTCACGATCCGCGGTTCGTCGCCCGGAAATTTAAGTACTTTCTCGTTACCGGGATAAAGTGAGCTCGGTTTTATTCTCTAAAAAAGGATCTGTACGAGCGCGAAACTCGCGAGGCAGAGTGCTAAACCGGAAAGTGCACCTAGATTAAAATAGCGCATGGTCGAGTGTCCTAGAGGTGAAGGTTCGCCATCGATACGAGGGCGACAAATAAGAGGGATCCGGTCAGCGTGATGCTCCAGAAACAGGCCTTCGATTTTTTAACCGTGAACTTCATAGTTAACTCCTTAGGTCTCGGGCAGGAGCGCCCGTAACGCACCGTATTATAGTTTTCGGGTGGTTGCAAGTCGGGTAAATCGGACCCCTCAGGGCGTATTTAAACCCATAAAATATCAATGAGTTATGAGTGTCGGGAGGGATTACGTCGCGTGACTGAATGGGCTTTTCCCTTTAGGTTTCCCTCGCAGTGGGATAGCTAAAACGGACATGAACCCAGACCAAGTCAAGCAGCGCATCCAGGAAAAACTGGGTCCCGGAACCGAAGCGGAGATCATCGATCTCACCGGAACCATGGACCACTATCAGGCGATCATCATTTCTCCCGCCTTCGAGGGGAAGATCATGATCGAGCAGCACCGAATGGTCATGGGCACCGTCCAGTCTGAGATCGATTCCGGAGAAGTGCATGCACTCACGATGCGCACGTTTAGTCCGGCCCAATATAAAAAATACCTCGGAGGTTAATTCCATGGCTCATCCCCTCGTTTCTAAAGTCGAAGAAAAAGTAAAATCCAGTCCCGTCGTGATCTTCATGAAGGGCACGCCCCAGTTTCCGCAGTGCGGATTTTCCGCGCGCTCAGTGCAGATCCTGAAAGCGGCCGGCGTCGAAAATATCGTCGGGGTGGACGTCCTTGCCGATGATCCTCTCTGGGAAGCGCTCGAAGACTTCACGAAATGGCCGACGGTTCCGCAGATTTTCATTAAGGGCCAATTCATCGGCGGTTGCGATATCGTGACCGAGATGTTCGAACGCGGCGAACTTCAGGACCTCCTGAAGAACTGATATCCGCGCCCGGCCCGCAGTCGCGAAACTGGAAATTACGGAGACTCGACGAAAAGTCGGGTGACTTCCTCGCCGACGGCACCGATCGTTCCGGTCCACTGGGAATCGGCGTTGGTCTCGAGCTCGACGTAAAGGTCTTCGACGTCACTCCCCCGATGAGGGTACTTTCGGTAAGCGGTCGTCACGGTTCCCGCAAAAATTTCCACGGAATCGTCGTATTCTTTTACCTGGACCCCGATAATTTTACGACCGACGAGCGTCTTCGGATCAATGCCCGTCGTGTCGATTCTTCGGAGAACTCCCGTACCCGGGGTGTCTCTTTGAAACGGAGCGACGGCTTGCCAGTTCCTCCCGGACACGTGCTCTTCCTTTAAGAAGTCGTAGACGACTTGGTTTGAGTCTTGGAGAGTTCTCTCGAAATCCTTACGGTCCTGAGCCAGTTGCTTCTCTAGACTCATCCCTTTAAACGGTCCGGTCGAAATGAACTCGGTCGGTAAACTTTTCGCGACTGCGAGGGCCTTAAGGTTTGGGTTGTCCGGCAACGATAATTCGAAAACGCTCCCGTCGGGAAGCACGATGTGAGCAGTCGTAAAGTTGTGTCCGTGCGACTCTACTTTTGACACCTTCCCGGAAAATTTTTGGACGGTTCCATCCGAATGCGCGTAGACGCCGGAAATCTCCCTACCTTTTAGTCGATACGGATATTTAATCGTGACGAATTCTGCCGTATAACCGATCGGTTTAGAGTTTTCGAATCGAATCATCTTCTGTGATTTCGGTTCGCCGAGGTGTAGCCACGCCGAAGAAGACGTTTCCTTCTCGTGTTCGGTGACGGTTTCGGTGGTGACGGCCTCGAAATCTCTCCAACCGGAAGTTTTCAGGAGCGCATTTTTCGGGGTGCTCTTTAAATTTTCACGGCAGCGGTCCGAGCCGAATCGTTCAAAAAACGAAAGAAAGGTCGCCGACGCGGAAGTCGTACCGAAAAAATCGCTGATCAGTAGCACCGAGAGTACGAGTCGGACGATGGAAGTGCCGAGTTTCATGACTCTTTATCGGTAAAGGGAGGGCCCGACTCGAGGGGTATCCTCCTGGCCGGGAGGATACGCTTTAACCCTGCGGGAGGTTCCAAATTTAGGATCCGAGCCGGATTCCGCCGCTCGCGCCATTCGTTTGGCGGCAGAGGGCTAAACGACGACGAGACGCTTCTTAAAGACTTCTTCGAAGAGCGCTTTTTTCTGTTCGATCCGGAGAAGTTCGAGATCACCACTTCCGCGTTTCGCGCGGATGACGATCTTAATTACTTTTCCGGCGATGCGGACCGATGCGATTCCGACCTGCGCCCGGTGATTCCGGTCGAGTGCATCGGCGACCCGGAGTAGCGCGAGAAGCTTAAGGAAAGCGTTCTTTCGTTCTTCTTCCTTCTGCGAAAGTTTACCGCCTTTCGCCGCATTTTTTTTCGTCATCTTCTTTGCGACTTTTTTAACGCCGTTTTTCGAGAATACCCCATCGAGTTCCGGACGACCCACCCGGTGGTAGAGGCAGAGGCGCGCGATGAATTCCGATTCCCATTTTTCGAGGGGAGTAAAATCGGCGTTCTTCGCGAAATAGTAAGAATGCTCTTCGTGGTTCGTCGGGCTAATCACTTCACCGATATCGTGGAGGTAGCAGGCGGCAACTAAGTAAGGTTTCCAGTCCGAATTTAAGTGGTGAACGCGTTTCAGTTTATCGAACAGAAAACCCGCGTGTTTCGCCACCGTATCGAGATGGACCATCTCCGGGTGAACCTTTTGCACCCGGGAACGGACGTCATCCAGGTGCTGCGAGAGGGGAGAGCGAATATCTGAGCTTATGGCCTCTCGCTGTTCTTCGAGGATCCCGTCGCGGAGTGAAAACTCCGTCGCGGTCACTTTCTTCGCGCTGGTGATGTTCATGCATTCCTCGAGCAGGACCGCGCCCGCGAGGATCATATCGACGCGTTTCGCTTCCATTCCGGGAAGCCCCAGGAGTTCCGTCGTCGTCATCTCCGACATCGTACGCACCAGTTTTTTTAGGTCATCACGTTCGACCGTTTTATTGGCTTTTCCTTTTTTAATGAGCTTTGCGATCGCGCGGACGGTGCCTGAAGAACCGATCATGCGGTCGACTTTCGGCCAGCGTTCCGCGAGCATTTTCGTGAGGAGGGCGCTCCGGATATAATTTCGGAGCGAGTCGAGCGGATTTTCGTCCGAGTCTCCGATCGGCTTCGGTGGTGAAGAGCGAAGGAAGACTTGCTGGAGTCGGGCGGTGCCGAGCGAGAAACTCGTCGAGTGACTGAGTTTCTTTCCGCGGCAAATAGAAATTTCGGTACTTCCCCCGCCTATGTCGATCAGACCGAATCGCCCCTTGAGCGATTTTTCGTTCTTTAAGACGCCGCGTGCGATGAGCTTTGCCTCTTCGACCCCGGAGATGACCCGGATCTCGATTCCGGTTTTTTCTCGAATGAGATTCAGGAGTCGGTTCCCGTCGGCGGCTTCCCGGAGGGCGGAAGTGCCAAACGCGACCATTCGGTCGACCCGAAATTCGGCGGCAGTCTTTTGGAAGCTGACAAAGGCGTGAAGGGTTCGCCGGATGGCTTCCGGGTTCAGTTTACCGAGGGTGAATACACCTTGGCCCAGCCTGACCATCAGCTTTTCGCGATGGAGGAGTTTTACTTGGTTCTTAGTCCCGATTTGGTGGACGTCGAATCGGACAGAGTTCGTGCCGAGATCGATGATTGCAACGCGCAATCAGGTCATCGGGTAAGCTTTTTTCTTTAGCGCCTTTTTGCTGCGCTTAGTCGCAATCTTATGATCCCAAGGTTCTTTTGCGGATTCGTTGTAAGCCCGAGCGATATCGCGGGCCGCTTTTTTACGTTTGGTAGCCAGTCGTTTTGCCATTCCGAATCTGTACAGAACTCGAGCGCTTCATTCAACCCTCTTTCGAGGGGGGGAGGGGGGGAAATCGTGGTTTTCGCCAATTTTTTGGCGCCCTGAAGGAACGAGAAAGTCGTTCTAGGTAAACTCCTCCCTTGTGGCGGAGCGTCTCCGGAACCAAACTAATCTACGGAATATGTACGGAAGGATTCGTCTAACCCACCCCTCACGATTTTCACTCGCGCTCGCAGTCGGCCTGATCACGGCCTTCGCTTCCCGCACGACCGTGGGGAATGAGCCGGCCGTGCTTACGGGGTCGCCTCCCCAGGTGACTCTCGCGGAAGTGATCGAGGGAAATTTACTCGGAATCCAGCGGGAGCCGGAGGAAATTCACGTTCGCGTTCGGAACTCCGCGCGGAAATACGTCGCTTGGAAACGGGGCGTGCTGACCCCGATGGAGTTTGAAGGCTGGAAAAAAAGCTGTGTCGATAAACCCGACAGCGACGACTTTTGTCCGCTGATTCTCGGGCAGGACCCGAACGATTTCGTCGAAACTGAAGACGAAGTGAAGGAAGATCCCGGGACGGAAATTCCGTTATCGGCGACCGCTAAGCAAACGATTGCGTCCTGGAAGTCGGCCGATTTTCCGGCGCTGAAAAGAGCGAGTTTTTCGGCGATTTACCGGTCGCTCCGAGGTTTTAAGGACTGGGAATCTCTCGAACCGATCGCGAAGCGGACGCTCGCCGAGAGTAAGTCCTCCAACTGTGATAATCCGGCCGTCGCTACGGCGCTGGCCCAAAAAGCGGAGATGTTCCTTCCCGAGAAGAAATACCGGGATATCGCGTATTCGCTCTTTGAAAAAGTCGTCGGATGTCCCGTGGGAGAGCACTCCTCACGCGCTCGGTTTCGTTATTCGCTTCTGAAAATCGAAGACGGCGAATGTAAAACCGCGGAGCCTCTCCTCGAGCAGCTTTATGCCGAAAATAACCTCGAATACATCGCGCGGTCACTCTACTGGCGCGCGAAATGTGCGGAGTTTCGCGGCGATCGTTTACGGGCGGAAATCTTTAAGCAGCGCCTCCTGAAAGAAAGTCCACTCAGTTACCACTCGATCATCTTAAACCGGATCGAAGTCGCAAAACTTTCCCGAGTAGTCGGCACGGTGGAACCCACTATCTTATTTCGTTCGCACCTCCAGCCAAAATTAAACCAGTGGGTCCGCGCGATCGAGGGACTCGAATCCGTGGGTGCCGATGAAGTCGCACGCCGGGTGATCGCGAAAACGGTCGAAGTCCTGCAGAAAACGGAGCCGGAACTCCGCCTTTATCTGGGTACGCTTTCGTTACGGGTCGGTGATCCGATTTCCCAGTTTCGTCTTCTCAGCTCCGTTTTTCGGGATGAACCGAGGTTCATTTCGCAGATCACGTTAAAGCTTTTCTATCCGATTAAGAATTTCCCAATCATCCGGAAGTACGCCACCGATACGGATCCGTATTTCGTGGCGGCTCTTATTCGGCAGGAGTCGGGCTTTAATCCGTGGGCCCGTTCGTCGGTCGGCGCGATGGGGTTGATGCAACTCATGCCGGGAACTGCGAAGCGAATTGAACGGACCTCGAAGCGATCGCTCCTGATTCCGGAGACGAATATCCGGATCGGAACGAAGTATATTTCAAAACTCGTGAACCGTTACCACCGTGACGCTGAGTTAGCATTAGCGGCGTATAACGCGGGCCCGGAACGCGTGGATGACTGGACCAAGCGTTACCCGACGCAGGACCGGATGCTCTTCTTAGACCTGATTCCGTATAAGGAGACGCGCGACTACGTGGCGCTCATCGGTCGAAACTATTACTGGTATTACACGCTTTACGGCGAATCGCCCTCGGTGCCAATGCGCTCGGGAGCGAAAGGTTTAGGGCGAGCGCTGGCGAGTGAAGACCCGCGAAAGCCGCTGTTTTTTACCCTTTATCGCTAAAATTTATTCCATCTAGAAAGAACCAGTTGGAACGAGGTCCCGACCTCGGTCTATACTGAGCGTACGAGCCTATTAAAAGTTTCGCCCTCGCGAATGGAGAATGTTATGTCTGCGACCGTCTTACATCGACTTTCGGATTGGGCGAAAGCCACCCCCCACGCTCCCGCCCAGCGGTCGAAAGTAAATGGGCAGTGGAAGGCGATTACGGCTCGCGAATATCTAGACCGCGTTTTCTACCTGGGTCTCTATCTCGAATCCTGCGGCGTAAAGCCGGGGGAGATCGGGGCAATCCTCTCCTATAACTGCATGGAGTGGGTCCATATGGAGCTTGCCCTGATGCTGATTCGCGCGACGAGCGCGGGGCTGTATCCAAACTCCACTTCGAAAGATATCCACTACGTACTGAATCACACCGCGGCGTCGATGCTCGTCGTGCAGAACCGCGAGTATTTTAATAAAATCACCGCCGACGGAAAGCAGCTGCCGACATCGATCCGACTCGTAATCGTGCTCGACGGCGACACGGGCATCAGTCCGAAAGCCGTCGCGTATGGTGACGCCCTCGCGGCTGGGAAGAAACTCGCCGCTGGCCGCACGGTCGAAGAGTTTCTCTCGAAAATCGATCCTTTCGCGCTCGCCTTCATGGTCTACACCTCCGGAACGACGGGGAATCCGAAGGGCGCGATGCTCTCTCACGATAATCTTACGTTTACATCGGACCAGATCGTAAATCGTTGGAAACTTCCCGTCGGCACGGGCTCTCTCTTTTCGTTTCTTCCCCTGTGCCATATCGCCGAAAAACTCCACTCCATCGGCGTCGGGATTTCCCAGCGCTACATGACGAACTACTGCACGAAGTTCGAAAATGTCGGTCCGGAACTCTGTGAAACGGAGCCATCCTTGCTCCTCTGCGTTCCCCGCGTTTGGGAAAAGATGATGGAAGGCGTCGTTTCGAAGATCGAAAAAGGCACGGGCGTTAAAAAACAAATGGCGCTGTGGGCCCTCGACGTCGGTAAACGCGTGAATTCGGCGAAGATTAATCGAAAGTCGGTTTCTCCACTCGACGCGATAAAGTACCCGATCGCCGATCGACTCGTTCTTTCGAAAGTTCGGAAGGCCCTCGGTCTAGGAAAAGCATTTTTACTCGCATCGGGCGCCGCCCCGCTCCCGGCTCACGTCTCCAAATGGTTTCGGGGTTTAGGCCTCGAAATCGTGGAGTGCTACGGACTCACCGAATCGACGGGGATGGTTTCCATTACGGTCCTCGGAATTGACTGCGCCGGTACCGTAGGTAAACCCCTCGAAGGCTGCGAGTTTAAACTCGGCGAAGATGGCGAAATCCTTTCGAAGGGACGCAATATTTTTCTGGGCTACCTGAATGATCCTACGAATACCGCATCGACGATCGTCGATGGGTGGCTCCATACGGGAGACCTCGGGGAGTGGACTTCGGCCGGGCTCATGCGAATTGTCGGCCGTAAGAAGGAAATTATGAAAACATCGGGCGGTAAGATGATTGCGCCGGTACCGATCGAAGAAAAGTTAAAGGAAGCGAACTTCATTTCCCAAGTCTGTCTCGTCGGAGATAATCGTAAATACCTTTCCGCGCTCATTACGCTTTCCGAATCGATGTTAAACGACCTGAAAGCAAAGCCTGGATCGATGAAAGACGGGGTCGTCGTAGACGCCGCCGCAATTCAACAAGTCCAGGGCGAGTTCGACCGCGTGAATAAAACGCTCGCGAGCTTCGAACAGGTGAAACGCTTTAAAGTGATCGACCGTGAGTTTGCCATTAACGACGGGGAAATGACTCCGACGATGAAAATGAAACGGAACGTGATTGAGCAGCGTTTCCGGCCCCTGATTGATCAAATGTATACCTGAGGACGCTATGAAACGAATCCAAGGCTCCGCGCTCACTGCCCTAGTCATCACGAGTTCCATGTTTTTAGCGTCCTTCGCGAATGCGGGGTCCGGAAAGGACTGTACGTCGGCCGCCGAAAATAGTCAGGCGAAGGGATGCTCGATCGATGCCCCGGCTCCCGCCCACTCTAAGGCGAAGTCGAGGAAGCCGATTTACCCGAAGCTCGGGCTGAAGAATGGCGATGTGATCACCGGAGTTCAGTCGGGGAGTTCCGTTTCTACTTCTTCCGATCCGGCGACCGTGCTCGATGCCATGCGCGCTAAGGAAAAGTCCGGAAAAAAAGTGAAGGTCATCCGTAACGGTGAATCTAAAAGTATCGACGCGAACGAGCCGGGTGAACCCGTCCAAGAATAGTCCGTGCGGTTCCGCGCCCGTTGGCGCTCGCCGGCACTTCCCGTCTCGAGGGTGAAGGGGGCTCCCTTGCGGGCCCATTTTTTCCGTGAAACGATTCCGGGATGAACACTTTTGCTCCGTTCCTTTTTATTTTCGTGGGTGCACTCTTTTCGTCTTCCGCCGGAGCGGACGAACTCCGACTTTCCCGTTCCGAACTTCGGGCGCTCGGGCTTAAGCCCGTTTTAAATAACCGCGCGAGTGGAAATATCGCTTATGCAGAACCGGCGCGGGGAACGGAGTGGCCCATCGTCTTTAAGAGTCAGGCCGCATCGATTGCGCAGAACTACGTCCAGCACCAAGATTACGGAACCGGTCAGTACTATCACGGAGGATGCGACCTGCGGACCGAACCCTATTCGGCTGCCCGTGCACCGATTGCCGGAAAGCTCGAAGCGGGCTATTACGGTTACGAAACGGCGAGCGATGGTCAGGATACGAAGTGGTGGAAACCGTGGGATGGAAAGCCGACGGCGAGTCTGTACTTCGAAATCGCCGTCATCGATGAAGCCGGTTACCGTTACGAAATGCATCACGTGAACCCCCTGACGTTGCCCTCGGATATCGTGGCACTTCTGAATGCCGATCTCACAAAACCCGGCACGGCGAAAGTGGAAGCGGGCCGCATTCTCGCGTACGTCGCGAAGTGGCCGTCGGAATACGATCACGTCCATTTTAATCTCATTCGACCCGATGGTTTACACATGAATCCTGAGCGGTATTCGGTTCCGGTTTCGGATCATGAGGCACCGAGAATTATCGGGGTTTACTCCGTCGATGCGAAGGGGAAAGTAGGGGAACTTCGTGAGGGAGGACGTCTACCGGTGGGAATACGGGAGCTCGTTGTCGCGACAACCGAATCTCGGGACGGGAATGAATACGTCCAAACTCCGCCCTACGTTTTCCTTATTTTTTCTACTGGAGAGAAGGCCGGATGGGATTTTCGGAACTGGCTCGGGGATGCGACCGGGAAGTGGGTTGATATCCGGAACTTTTTCCGTGATGAGATACGGACTCCGTCCCGGAAGACGATTCGCAATACCGGGAATTACGGAGTGGGGCAGTTTCTGATTCGCGTTCCCGTCCCCGCAGGCGCGGCCGGATCCTTTCGACTCAGCGTCGGGGATACGGCCGGTAACCTCGCAGAGATGACGGGGATTCTCGGGTCCCGTTAGCGAACTCGGAACGGTACGACGGAGTCGCTTTCGCGGCTGATCGTGATCGGTCCGAACTTATGGCGCTCTCGGTAGCTCACCTTAAAGAGGTAAGCGTTCGGAGAGAGGGCAGGGGTTAC
>JANXTV010000482.1 GCA_025352185.1 Oligoflexia bacterium | reverse complement strand
ACTCCCGGGATCGTCACCCGAGAAATCGCGAAAATCCTGACTCACTGCGGTATATCTACGCCTAACTGATTGCCCCCCCTTCCCCATCGTGATTAGAAGAGGGCCGTGAATCGCATTAATATTCTCCCCCCTCTCGTGGCCGAACGGATCGCGGCCGGCGAGGTCGTCGAACGGCCCGCGAGCGTCGTGAAAGAGCTCGTAGAAAACGCGCTCGACGCCGGTGCGACCGAGGTGAGTGTACGCCTTGAAGACGGCGGTAAGGAACTGATCGAAGTCCTCGATAACGGATTCGGCATGGGACGGAACGACCTCGAACTCGCCGTGCTCAGGCACGCGACGAGTAAGATTCGTGAAGTCTCCGACCTAGAAAGTCTCGCGACCCTCGGTTTCCGCGGCGAGGCCCTCCCGAGTATCGCCGCTTGTGCCGATTTATCGATCCTCTCGCGCGAAAAGGATTCCGATACCGCGTTCGAATGGCGCGACGGAAAAATCGAAGCGACGACGTTCGGGAGCTTTCACGCGGCGAAACACGGCACCCGGATGCAAGTGCGCTCGCTCTTTTCGCAAATCCCCGCCCGACTGAAGTTTCTTAAATCGGCATCGTCCGAAGTTTCGGCCGTCCGTGAATGGATCGAACGACTCGCCCTCACGCATCCCGAAGTCGCATTTAAGCTCGAGACCGAAGCCCGCACGGTATTCACCGCCCGACCCGAAACGGAAGCCGCGCGCGTGTCCCGAATTTTAGGTGACGGAAATGATTACCCGGTGATCAGCGAATCCGTCATCGAAGCGGGTGCGCTCCGGGCCCGCATCCACTGGCTCCAGGGTGCAACGTCCCCGCAGATGCGAAAAGTCGTCCAGGTCGTGAACGGTCGGGCCGTCCGGGACCGCCTCTTAAATCAGGCGATCCTCATGCCGTTTCGCCAAGCCCTGCTCCCCGGCCAGTTTCCGGCGCTGGCGATCTACCTTAATATTCCTCCCGCCCTCATCGACGTAAACGTTCACCCGACGAAGACCGAACTGCGGTTCCTAAACGGCTCGCAAATTTTTCGCATGATTGAACGCCTCGGCGACGAAATGATTAAAAAACATGGCGTGACCGGATTCGCGGCAGCCCCGGGGAATCCCGGCGGTGCCTACGCGTCTCCAACGTTTACGTTTTCGCAGGCGCCCACACACGGCAGTCCAGGTCATTACGACCACGACTATAATAGAGACGCGGGCGGCACCCAGCCCGCCTTCTTTAGCTCGCTCTCCGAACGACTGAATGCCGTGATGGCGTCGAACACGGGAGACCCCTCAGAACTCGGAAACGGACTATCCGGAACCCCGACGACCGAAAGGAAATCGTTCCCTTCGACGCTCTCGAGCGGGACGCCCCTCCACCCGTTCACCCCCGATCGTTTCTCGGGAATCCTTTTCCAAACCTATCTCCTCTATGACCTCGGGCACGAACTCGCGCTCGTCGATCAGCATGCGGCTCACGAACGCATTCGATTCGAGAAACTGCGGGACCGCGCGCTGAATCTCGCGCAGGAGAATGCTTCGCCCTCCCAGGCGCTCCTGATTCCCGAAGTCGTGCAGTTTCCCGCGGAGGAACGGCGCGAACTCGAGGCACGCCTTCCCCTCCTCGACTCGCTCGGGTTTGAAACCGAAATCTTCGGAGAGGGCCAGCTCCTCTTCCGCAGTCTCCCCGCCGAATGGGGTACGGCGAATCTTCGCACGCGCCTCTTTAGTCTCGTCGAAAAACTGCGGGCACTCGAAGGTGTTTCCGAATCTTTAAAACTTGATGAGCGACTCTTCGAAAAATTAGCGAGCGAGGCCTGCCACTCGGCCGTCCGGGCGGGAGATCGCCTTTCGACCGAAGCCGCGCAGGGTATCGTCGAAGAACTGATGACTTGTACCCATCCTTGGAATTGCCCCCACGGGAGACCGACGGTAGCCCGCGTCCCGAGAACTCGGTTTGAGGAATGGTTTCAGCGTCGCGTTTAAGTCCGCCGCCGCAGGCGACGGCGATCCTGACCGGTACGACGGCTTCCGGAAAAACCGCGGCGGCGCTCGACTTCGCTCGCTCGCGACCCGAAATCGAAATCATTAATGCGGATTCGCTCCTCATCTACCGCGGGTTTTCGATCGGTACGGCGAAACCCTCACGTAAGGAACTCGACGAGATCCCCCACTACCTGATCGACGTCCGAAACCCCGATGAAGTCTATACCGCTGGGGATTTCGTGCGCGACTGCGACCAGATCCTGGGGGAAATCCACGGACGGGGAAAACGAGCGCTCTTCGTCGGGGGAACCGGGTTTTACTTGAAAGCGCTTCTCTTCGGGCTCTGGGACGCGCCGAAAGCCCCCGCGGAACTCCGCGCGAGGCTCGAGACGAGAACGGCACCCGATCTTTACGATGACCTTTCTAAAAAAGATCCCGCCGCCGCCGAACGCATTACGCGCGGAGACCGCTACCGCCTGATCCGCGCACTCGAGACGATCGAAACGACGGGAAAAACTCCCACCCAGCTCGAAGCGGAAGCCGCGCTCCGCGGGAGCGTCCCCAGTATAAAACTCTTTATTACGGACCGAGACGGGGAAGACCTTCGGGCACGAATCGCACGCCGCACGGATGCCATGCTCGAGGCCGGGTTACTCGACGAAGTCCGGAAGCTCCGTGAAACCTACCCGAACGCGCGGTCCCTCGAGTCGGTGGGTTACGCCGAAGTCGTGCGCTTCCTCGACGAACGCCCACCCGAGGGGAGGAAGCTCGAACCGGGCTTACCGGGCCTTCGCTCCGAGATCATTCTCGCCACGACCCAGCTCGCAAAACGCCAACGCACCTGGTTTAAAGGCCAGTTCGGCCGAGTTCCCGATTTAAAGTTCTTCCGTCTAGACGCGGACCGGGAGAAACTTCGGGACGAACTCGAAGCGACTTACGGATAGAAACGCTATGGCATTGAAAAAGATTTACATCGTTTCCGACGGTACGGGAGAAACGGCCGCCCAGATGGTGAAGGCCGCGATGGTCCAGTTCCAAAACGAAAATTCCGACGTCTATATCTCTCGCCATAAGAACATGCGCGAAAAGTCTCAGATCGAATCGGTCTGTGAGGAGGCGGCGGAGTCAAACGCGCTCATCGTCTATACAATCGTCTCCCCGGAGATTCGTACGATGCTCGCCGAACAGGCAAAATTCCGGAACGTAGAATGCGTGGACCTCATCGGCCCGCTCCTGGCCGGACTTGCCGGGCACTTCGGATACGAGCCGAAATCAATCGCGGGCCTTCTCCATAATGTGAACGAAGCGTATTTTAAGCGGATCGACGCCATGGAATATACGATCTCGCACGATGACGGGCGCGATCTCTCCCGGTTAGCCGAGGCCGATCTGATTATCCTCGGCATTTCTCGCACTTCGAAGACGCCGCTTTCGATGTACCTTTCGCAGCAGGGCTGGAAAGTAGTGAACATTCCGCTGATTCACGGATTCGAAACGCCGAAGGAAATCTTCGAAATCGATCAACGAAAAGTGATCTGCCTGACGATCGATCCGGAAAACCTCACGACGATCCGCCGAAACCGACTTTCTCGACTCGGGCAGAGTCGCGGCGGGGAATACGCCGACCCCGATAAGGTGAACGACGAAATTGCCTACGCCGACGAAATCTTTAAGAAAAACCGCAAGTGGGCCGTCTTTAACGTGACGGGTAAAGCGCTCGAGGAAACCGCCGCCGAGATCATTCGACTCATGGCCTCTCGTCGCTTGACACCTACCGTGAGTTTAGAAAATACTCCCCCGATCAAGTAGCCCGGGTCCGAAAATACCCAGACGAACGGCGGTCAGTTCGGCTGATGAAGTCCGATCAAGACCTCTACTGAGGGCGTTTTCGCCGCGGTAGGTTATAATCAGTGGAACGAAAACGAAGTTCCTGGAGAGACACTATGGCACGCGGCTCGAACGTCTGGTTCAACGGTAAAATCTGCGCGGCGGAAGACGCCCGCATCAGCCTCTTCACCCACGGCCTCCATTACGGCTCGGGAGCCTTCGAGGGAATTCGCGCTTATAAACAAGCCAGCGGCGGCGGAGCGATTTTCCGCTTAGAAGAACACATTCGACGCCTCGAAGACTCCGTGAAAATCATGGGCTTCAAACTCCGTTATAATCTCGCCGAAATCATGGCCGCGTGTGCGGAAACTTGCCGCGCGAATCAGTTCGAAGAATGCTACCTGCGCCCGATCGCCTTCGTAGACGACGAAGCGCTCGGCGTCTACCCGGGCGAAGATCCGAAACTAAATCTCGCAGTTCTCACCTGGGAGTGGGGTTCCTACCTCGGTGATCGCGGAATTAAAGAAGGCGCGAAGATGAAAATCTCGACCTACATCCGCCCTCACCCGAACTCGGTGATGACGAAAGGTAAAATTTCCGGACAGTACATCACGGGCGTAATCGCGAAACAGGAAGCGAAACGCCAGGGTTACGATGAAGCTCTCCTCCTCGATCCGGAAGGATTCCTGGCCGAAGGTTCCGGCGAAAACTTATTCATGGTGAAAAACGGAGTCGTGAAAACGACTCCCCTCACCTCCGTCTTAAACGGAATCACCCGCCAAACCGTGATTGAATATTTCAAGAATAAGAACGTCGAAATCGTCGGCGAACGTTTTACCCGCGATGAACTCTACTGCGCGGACGAAGCCTTCATGACGGGGACGGCGGCCGAAATCACTCCGATCCAGAGCCTCGATAACCGAATCATCGGCGCGGGGAAACCCGGACCGGTGACCGTCCAACTCCAGGCGGATTACCAGAAGATCGTGCGCGGCGAGATGAAACTCCCGTACATGAAAAACTGGTGGACGAAGATCTAGTCTCCGCGAAGGCTGCGGCGGGGAGGAGTCCTCCATGATGGTCGGTACGGGACGAATCGTTCTCGATTTTTATAATAATACCGAAGCCCCGAAAAAACGTCGGCTACTCGAGGAACTCTGCGCGGACCTCCGAAAAAAGTATAACGTCTCGGCGATGGAAGTCGCCGACTTCGATGATCCCGAACGCTGCGTAATCGGTTTCGCCGCCGTCATTCCCGAATCGTGGCGAATGCCTTCAGCCCAGTCGCTGGTCGAAAAGATTGCCTCCGAAATCGATAAAACGGCGTTCGCCCGGGTGACGGTCGAGGACCTCGAACTCCTCGAACACGGGACGAGCGCCGGTTACGAGCAGGAGTAGGGCCCCGCTCGTTCACTACCAGGTCGTCTTTAAGATCTTGATTTGGGATTCGATTCCTTCGATCCGACTCATGAGGAGTCGTTTCATTAACGATTCACGGTCATTCTCATCGACCACCTGGTCCATGGCGGTGACGATGGTCGACATCGATTTCCTCGCGAGATCGAGGTTTTGGTCCGAAAGCGGGAACGGCGAATGGTAACCGAGCATCGCGTAACTCGACACCCGACATTCGACGGCATTGAAATTCTTAAACTGTTTCACAAGCTCGGCGCTTTCCTTCGCGTGGGGATGTTTCTTTTTAAAATCCTTCGCGTACTCATCGAGCGTCATGCACCGGAAATAACTCGCGTGGATTCGACCCTTACACCCGGATTCCTCGAGCTTCGTACTCGCCACCCTTCGGCATTTCTTCGGGACGTCGTATTTCGAGAAGACGCTCGTGGCAGACGTGAAAATGAATGGGTCGCCGATCACCGAAGCCGACTTTCCGTTCTTCGTATAAACGAGGTCCGGAGAAAGGTAAGTAAACGCGTGATAGTTTTTATTCTTTTCATCGCGAACGTCGATGATATCGCCAGCGAGCGGAGTTTCGTTTTCTCCGACCTCGTGGCAGAGCGGAGACTTTAACCAGTTATCGAGCTCCTCTTCCGAAGTGAAACGGGGACTCGGCAGCAGGCCCGTCATTCGGAGTGCGGTATTAAAGCAATTCGGACCTGCGCAGTAGGGCCGCGCATTCAGTTCTTCGAAGAGGAATTCGGGGAGAACATCGTCCGCGGTCGTAAAACATTTTTTAGATCCCGACGCCGTCGGATCGCAACCGCAGACCGGACCTTTCGGTCTCTTGCCCTCGAGTCGCTCCTTAAGATTCGCGAGCGCCCGAATCGATTCGTCGATGGCCGCGCAGGTGGCGCTCCGGAGCACGAGTCGCGGCGCGGTTGCCGAATTTTCAATTTGGATTTCGCCACTTTTTACGTTCGTATCCCAGGCGCCGTCGATATTTTTTCCAACCGCGCTCATACGCTTTGATGGAATTTCCTTCCGGTAAATTTCGGCGTCGACCTTTAAATAGTAAGGGACCGGAGTGCCGTTACCGGCCTGGGTCGTGATGAGGACCCGGGTATTTCGCGCCGAACCATCGGGAGCATCGAGCATCATGAAATGACAGACGACTTTCACCGTAACCGTAGCCCCCGCGGCGACGGGTTCTAATGGAATGTAAGGTCGGCATTCATTCCGGTCCTGCCCACTCACGACGTTCAGGATAAGTGATTCTTTCCCGGTGTTTTTAATCGGGTAAAGAAACGTCGCTTCACGATTGGCGACCACGGGCTGTTTCGGCGCCGAGAGCGTTTTCGGCTCCTCGGCCGCTACCGAAAGAAATCCTAAGGCGATGAAGAGCCCCGCGGGCACGAATCGAAACGACACCTGTAGATTCTATCCGAACTCCGCGGTCTGACGTAGCGTCGAGATATTGGCGCAAAAAGAGATCAGTTTGACGGAGAAACTTCCGATAAAGAAACATGCGAATTCAATTTAAGCGCCCGCTATTTCAATCGATTTTCGGTCTCGTCCTCGTCGGAACTCTCAGTACGGGCTGCGGAAACGACACCGCCTTCCGCGCGCGGGCCCAGTCCCAGTCGACGCCGGTATGCACGCCGACGACGGTAACGAAAAAATTACGAATCTTCGTCATGGTCGATAATTCCGGATCGACGGCCACGACAGATCCGAGCCAAATTTACCGAGTGGACACCCTACGAAAGTTTATCGGTGACTACGGAAACCGCCCCAACCTCAGTTACGGTTTCGGATACTTCGCGGACGATGCCTATATTTACGATGTGAATTCGGGTGATTTCACCATGAACGCCGCAACGACTCCGATTGGGACCGTGGCGCAGATCACGAACGCCCTAAACGTTTACCACGGCTCGATTCCTCCGGTGGGCGGTACGGGATACGCGGCCGCGTTCGCCGCACTCGAAGGCGCGATCGCGCGCGACGAAGCCAGCGGTGTGACCGACGATTACGCCGTCGTGTTTATGTCCGACGGTCAGCCTACGGACCTGAGTGGAAATGTTCTCACCTGGATTCGCACGCATACGGCGGGCTTGAAATCCGCCGCGGCCGCGAATGGAAAAAGTCACCTCATTCTCAGCACGGTCTACTTCGGAGCCGCGAGCGACTCCACTTCGATTAATAACCTCCGCACCATGGCCACCGAAGGGGGCGGCCAGTTCGTGAATACGAATAGTTCGGGAGGGCTCGCCATCGAAGACGTCGTCACCCTCCCGGGATGTTAAACGACGCGAGTTATTTCTCCCGGCATTCCGATTCCGAATGATACTTACTTGGGTTACCCGAAATCGAAGCGAGACGACTCTGCTCTTCCGTGCACGCCAGGTAAGCGTACGCGTGGGCGTCTCTTTCAGCCCACTCTCGGTCGGTAAAATAGCGAGTCGATGAAAAGGACTGGATGAACCCTCCCCGGTGCCAGAGCTCAAACCGGGACGAAGCCCGAAAAAGCTCGTCTTCGGGGCGCTTACACCCCTGAAGGGACGATTGGTACCGGGTATCAGAATCGCAATAGCCGCGAGTCTGAGCGCAATTCTGCGCTCCGTCCTCCCCGCGGTACGTTTGTAGAGTCGTCCCGCTTCCCACTGAAAAGCGTTCGTACACGCACTCCGCATGTGAGGACGCACCAAAACTAGCGACTAAAACAAGAGATAGGGCAGTGAACTTTTTCATAAATTTCCTCTGAGGGTTTGGGTATTTCTATTTCTCTAAGCATTCGGATTCGGTCTCGTAACGAACCGGATCGCCGGAGTTCGCGGCGTGACTTTTTAAGTCGTCTAGACATTCCCAGAGGGTGTCCTGCTCGGCAAAAGCTCGGGCATATCGGGCGTCGGTATCGAAACGGGAAAGCGAGTGCGATGCGAGGAGATCTCCCCGGTAGAATAGTTGGTAGTCGGCGCGACCCGAGTAGATGGATTCGGTCGAATAAATGCATTTCTCACGGATGCCGCGCGAGCCACTATCCGCCTTCACGAGATCCTCCTCGCAGTATTCCCTCGCCCGTCGGCAGTCGGAGAAATCGATATCGGAGTAGGTCTTTAAAATTCGACCTGAATACTGGTCGAATCGCTGCATCGTGCAGAGTGGCGCGGCGGCATTCGCCGAATGGGAAAGGACCGAGGAAATGACAGACGCGAAAACAAATACATTAAAAGCCATAATAGCCTCCTTCGTGTAGCTCCGGGACTACGCGAATCCATTTCCCGGCGCAAAAGAGGAAACGGGGCTTTTACGGTTAATGTTCGACGAGTTTCGACCGACTTAGGACCCGTTACGACCGAGTCTTCCATCGAGCCAGAGACGAAATGGAACCTCAAACTCGGACCATTCGTAGGGATCGCTCACGAACGCTCCGCTGAGAAACCGCGCAATGAGATCCGCATCGAGTTCATCATCCACGCCGAGGTGGTGAGCGATTTCGTGGATCAGTAGCCACTGAACTTCTTCGGGCAGCATGACCTCTCGACACGCGATCCCGAGGCGAATCGGGGATAGCGGACTCGAGATATTCGTACTCGCACAGGCGGCACCTGGCTGTTCCAGCGAAAACGGAGTCGACTGAAGGTCCGCGATTACCCGGTCGTAATTCTCGAGCGCCCATTTCCGAGCGATTCTTCCTCGTGGTGTACGCGCCGCAGGAAAATCCGCGCTTGCCGCTCCGAAATAGAATCGACGATTCTCACGAAGATCCTGCACGCTATTCCCCCTCACACGCTTAAAGAGCCCCACGATCTTTTCGAGCGGCGCCGTTCGGTAATCGAGGAGTTCATCCGAAGCGATTGTCTGCCCCCATACGTGACACTCCTGCGCGGCTTCGAGCGCCGACCGATAAAGCTCCCGTAAATCCCTACGGCTCGTGTTCGGGTAAAGGTGTTGGAGGAACGCGACCGGAAGGTCGACGAAAACGGCGAAGGGGTCGGTTACCGCGCAGTCGTAACCCGCAATAAACTCAGAACCCGTAAACGTAAAACAAAGGTCGGCGCGTTCAACCCAGCGAATTTCGGTTTGGGAGAGGAGATCGGAAAGTTCACGGGCATGCCCGAGAATAAGTTCCGCATTCGGCTCGGTAAAAGGATCACACGGTTTCTCAAAGCTACGAAAAACAGACTCGGCAAGATCCTTCGCAAGGTCGGCATGGAGACGTCGGAAGTCGCCGCCGTTTCTCACTTCCGATCCACCCGAAAATCCGAGAGTAGGTACTATCGAAATCACCACGGATATCGCGAACAAATAAACGGTGCGGGAGCGGAAAGATTTCATATTAGAAGTCCATTTCGGATTTTTCAGTTAATTTAAAAAGTTGGACGGAAAAGCTGTATACTTCCGTCTTTGGTTTTTCGCTCGCGCCGAGCACGCGGTTTAGTTCTCGTCGAAAGTCTTGGATCATCTTTCGGGCGACGGGAAGATCGTCCGTAGAAATCGGCATGACGATGCAAGAGATATCCCTCTCCTCTACCGGTTGGTTCTGGAGGGCTTTTTCCGCTTTTAGAATCATCTGGGAATGGAATTTCCGGATCGCTTTCGACGGAACGGATTCGGTCGTGGTTCGGAACTCACCGACGACTCGGAGGATATTCTCCTTTTCGGCAACGATTCCTAGGCGCTTCAGCGTGAGGACCGCATCTCGCGCGACGAGCGTAGAAATCCCTAGGCGTTTCGCGATCCATTCCGGATCGGA
This sequence comes from Oligoflexia bacterium, assembly GCA_025352185.1. Classification (GTDB taxonomy): domain Bacteria; phylum Bdellovibrionota; class UBA1018; order UBA1018; family UBA1018; genus JACMQW01. Next base: position 8,374 of record JANXTV010000482.1, on the reverse strand, counting down.
TCGAAAGTCCGCCGTCCCGATGAGTTCGACCAGTGCTAGAAAGTACCAATCCGCGATGTAACGAAACGCATCCCGTTTTAATAAGGTTTCGACCGGGCCGTCGAGGCGGAGCCGAACCCGGCGCGCGGCCTGGCTCCGGGCCGCTTCGCTCCGTGCGTGTTTTGCGGCCACGAGGTCACAAAACCAACTCACTTCTTCGTCATTCAGATGGATTAACTTCGCTACCGATGCGGCATTTTGGGTTGAAAGGCCGTTTTTACCCGCGAAGATTTCCGACAGACGCGACGGAGAGAGACGAAGATCCCGCGCATAAGCCCGAAGGGAATAGCGCGAATTCGCTTGGCTCCTTCGCGCGAACTCCTCTAAAAGGAGATTCCGGTAGTCAGGGATGGTGGGCTCTGCCGGGTCCGTCACGAGGGCGGTCTTAAGTCATTTCGAAGTGAGATTCCATAGAACAATGTGTTCGATCTACGGGTCGGAGGGAGTGGAAAGATCTGGTTTTTCTTCCCGCCCGGCAGGGAAATGCCATCCATAATCCCCTAAAAAATACATGAATTAGGCTGCTTTTGAATTTTTATGCGCCGAGCCTATTTCTTAGGTGAAAAGGCTACACCCTGTGTTAGAACCCAGCCGTCCCTAACCAGTTCTTCAGTCTCGGAGCAAAGCTCTCGAGCCTCGAACTCTCCTGTTAACGGCGCGTTTGGCGCTATTTAATTGGCCGCGAAAACGCTGCCGTGAAATCAGAGGAATCCTTGTCGACCTATAAGTATAAATCGAAACCGAAGTCCGAAAACTCCGCCCCTAAACCCTACGCTAAAATCGTCGTCACCGCTCCGAAGCCCGAAATGCCGGCGGCCCCCGCGAAGCCCGCGCTAGAAAGTTTTAAAGAACTCGACCTAACCCCCGCCATTGCTCGCGCGATTACGGAACTCGGATACGAAAAACCGAGTCAGATCCAGTCCGAAACCCTCCCGATCCTGCTTGGCGATGCAACTGACTTCATCGGTCTCGCCGCTACCGGAACCGGAAAAACCGCCGCCTTCGGTATCCCGATGCTCGAGCGGATCAACCCTTTCGAAAAGCGCGTCCAAGCCATCATCCTCTGCCCGACCCGCGAACTCGCGCTCCAAGTTTCCGGTCAGATCGACCTCCTCGGTAAATACCAAGGCGTGAAATCGACCGCGATTTACGGCGGCGCTCCCTACGGCGAACAAATCGCAGCGATTCGTCGCGGCGCTCAGGTCGTCGTCGGAACTCCCGGCCGCATGATCGATCACCTCGACCGCGGTACGCTCGACCTCTCCGACGTTTCGATCGTCATCTTAGACGAAGCCGACGAAATGATCTCGATGGGTTTTAAAGACGACCTCGAGAAAATTCTCGCCGCCGTCCCGGGCCTCGTCGAAGGTTCGGCGAACGCGGTGGAAGATGATTCTGCCGAATACGACGAAGATGAAAACGAAGACGAAGAACTCGGCGTCATTTCGCTCGATGGCGAAGATGAAGAAGAACTCGATGCGGAATTCGACTCCGAAGACGATTCGGACGAAGACTCGGAAGACGAGGAAGACGAAGAAGTAGAAACTTCGATCTCCGGCCGTACCGCGAATATCTGGCTCTTTTCGGCTACGATGAGCCGCGAAGTTCGCTCGGTGTCGGATAACTACCTCATGAAGCCCGCGAAAGTCGAAATTAACCGGACCGAAGTCCTCCCGGCGAACCTCGAACAGATTTACTACGCGACCTCGGAATCGAATAAACCCGAAGTCCTCTGTAAACTGATCGAAGCGGCGGACGATTTCTACGGTCTGATTTTTTGCCAGACGAAGGCCCTCGTGGTCGACCTCGTTCAGTACCTGATGGGACGCGGTTACGCCGTCGACGCCCTTCACGGCGATATGGACCAGAAGGCGCGCGAACGCACGATGAAGGCGTACCGGGACCGGAAAGTAAAAATCCTGATTTGTACCGACGTCGCTTCCCGCGGCCTCGACGTGAAGGATATCACTCACGTGATTAACTACTCCCTCCCGCGCGAACTCGATTCCTACGTTCACCGAATCGGCCGTACCGCTCGTAGCGGTAAGACCGGATACGCGATGAGCTTAGTGACCCCGAGCCACCGTGGACTGATCTCGAGAATCGAACGCGCGACGAAGAGCCGCATGGTCGAAGGAAAGATCCCAACGCGTAAAGAAATCGGCGCGAAGAAAATCGCATCGGTCACGACGAAACTTCAGGAGCAAGAACTCTTTGCGCGCGCGATTGAAGTGATGCAACCGGAGACGCAGGCGATGATCGCCGCGATGTCGCCGGTCGAAGTCGCCGCTCGGTTTATCACGCTCATGATGCCGGATATCTTTAACGAGAAGCCCGCGAACGACACGGTTGCCGCCGAAAAAGCGACGATCACGCTCGGACGCCGGGAACGCGAAGGAAGCTTCGAAGGCAGCGACCGCGCCGATCGCAACGAGCGCGGATACGCGGCTCGTCGCACGGGTGGACGTGACGGCGGTGGATACGGCGGAAGTCGCGATGGCGGCGGACGCGGTGGCTATGGCCGCTCCTCCGGTAACGGCGGCGGCGGATATGGCGGCGGCTACCAAGGTCGCGGCGGTCGCGATGTGAACCGTGACGGCGGCGGCGAGCGGAGCTACGGCGAGCGCCCGACTTACGCAAAGCCTACGGGCGTAAGCGTATTCGCGGGTCGCGATAGTGCGAAGGCGGCTCCGGCCGCAGCCGGATTCTCGAAACCGGCCCGTAAATGGGGCCAACCCGCCGGTGAAGCACCGCGGGCCCCCCTGAAGACGAGCGCCGGCGCAAAGCCCGCTTTTCCCGGGTCAAAGTCGAAAGTCCCGTACGCGAAGAAATTCGGCGCGGACTCTCGGAAATAGTCTTTTATTCTAAATGATTAGAAACTGTCGGGCCCTGATCTGGATTCCAGATTAGGGCCTTTACCTTTCAGTTCCACGCGGTTATAACGCGGTGCATGAATACTCAACTTTCACTCGCACTTTCCGTCGCTACCGGCATTTTCGTCGCCCTCTCGGGCTGCGGTCCGGGAGATTCGGAATCCTACGGAAAGTCGCGCGGCGGGATGAACTCCTCGGGTAACGACACTCCCGAGACGCACCTGACGGCGGTGAAAAACCATTCGGGATTTAACGCCCTGATTCGAACGCCGGTTTGCGAAGCCGGGACGAAAGAAGTTTCGGCCGATGTCTTCGAGGGAACCTTCCTTCGGCGTGAAAAAAATGAGGATGGCAGTATTTTCGAATGCCGCGAAAGAGTCCGTGTTTTCGTGGATAATCGGACTTCGCTTTTTCGGGTGATCGAGCAGTGTAACGACCAGAGCGGGAATGCCGGTACTCTATTTACGAAAACTCGGAGTACGAGCCGGTATACGATCGCCGGTAATCGGCTAGAGATTACGGACTTCGGAACGATCGAAATGGATTCGAACGGAACGTCGATGACCCTCACCCATCCCCTGGCCGAAACCCCCATTTCACTGCGCCTGAATGAAAAGGCGAAGCTGAATACGGACACGAACCACGATCTCTATACTTACCTTTGTTCGGTGAAAGATTAGGGCTACGGAACTCTCAATGCGGATCCGTCTCCACGCCTCCGTAAGGATGGCCAGAAATCATCCCGCCATCCGAATCTTTGTTGACGCACCGCATTAACAAAGGTAGACCTCCCCATTATGTTCTTACTGAAGGGCCACCGGGCATTCCGAAATATCGTACTCCTTGCGACTTGCGTGGGGGCTCTCGCGAGCTGCGAGCGCAAGGGTACGATCCAGGCCCCTCGCCCCGCGCGGCCCGATCCGCGCGTGGTGAAAGCGTTCGGCGAGGCGGGAAGCCAACTCTGCGTGGTTCCCCTCGAATACTCCGAGGGTACCGAGGGAAAATCGGTCACCATCCATAAGCTCGACGTCGTGGTGGGTGCAACCCGTACGGCAACCGCCACCGCACTTTTGAAATCTTGCGAAGACCTAGGTGAAGCCGGAAAGACCGTCTGCACCGGCGAACTGAAAAAAAATCTTTACCCCTGCGTTCACGATTCGATGTTCGTCCCGATCCACGTCGCGGAGAGCGAAATCCAATGCCGACTCGATTACGACGCCCCAATTCGGGAAGCAGAAACCAGCGAATCACCTTCCCCTCCCTCGGAAGCGCGTCTCTCCGAAGACTCGCCTACCGAAGATTCACCTTCTATAGGTTCTGGCCTTAGCGCCTCCGCGGCTACCGCATCCCGCGTTCTTCTCGTCACCGGAAAAACGGGCGAATCCGCCCGCGTGGTGATTAGCCGAGCATTCTCCGAGTGTGCGACGATCACCGCCGATCTCCGCGAAAATGAACGGGATGCCTGCGTTTCCGCCATGCTCGATAAAAAAATGACGTGTTCGGATCTTTCGGTCCCGAACTCCGGCCCCTCGCCTGTCCCACGTAAAATTCGCGTCTTCCGCTCACGGTGAAACTTACCGTCGATCGAGGGAACAAAAGGATCGCTTTCGTTTAAAGCAGTCCCGAATCTGCAGTAAGTCGCATCGCCGACTCGAGTTCGGCGGGCGTGCATGTCGCGGTCCCGCGTTTACCGACGACGACTCCACCGCCGAGATTACCGAGGATGGCCGCTTCGTAAATCGTCGCGCCGCTCGCGTAGGCGAGCGCCATCACCGTAATCACGGTATCCCCCGCTCCCGAGACATCGTAGACTTCACGGGCGAATGTCGGGATCAGCTCGGGTTTCTTCGAGCCGCGTTTAAAAACCGCCATCCCGTCTTTCCCGCGCGTGATGACCACGTACGGAGATCCCGTACCCTTTAAAAGAAGGGCGCCGGCCGCTTCAAGCGAAGCATTATCCCGAATGGAAATTCCGGTGAGTCGCTCGGCCTCCTTCGTATTCGGAGTCATAAACGTCGCTCCCCGGTACAGGTCGAGCGGACTCTTCGCGTTCGGATCCATCGCCACCGGAATTCCCGCGGTACGTGCCGCCTTTACGAGTTCTCGAATGAGTTTTTTCGTGAGTAAACCTTTCGCATAATCCTGGATCACGAGGGCGTCGACCTTCGCCGCTTTTTTCCCGCGGAGGAGGGTACGCACGGTTTTTAAAAGAATGGCTTCGATCGCCGGGGAAACGGACTCGGGACTTTCGTAGTCGATCCGGAGGAGCTGTTGGCGATCGCTCACGATGCGTTCTTTCACGATCGTACGTCGCTTAGAATCGACGATCAGCGATCGGTCCGAGACTTTCTCTTTTCGGAGGAGAGCCCGAAACTCCGCGGCAAATCGGTCCTTCCCAATGACACCCACTAAATCCGATTTCGCGCCGAGGGCATGGAGATTATCCGCCACGTTTGCCGCGAGCCCAAGCTTATGAACCTCGCTCTTTACGAGCACGATCGGAACCGGGGCCTCGGGACTGATGCGCTCGACGTCTCCCGTCGTATAACGATCGATTCCGACGTCTCCGATCACGAGGATTCGGCGATCCCGGAAGGAGCGAACGAGGCCCTTCAGACGATCCATCTGCGACATTACTTTTTTCACGGGTAAAACTTTCGCTGCTTTCGTCATGAATTCCTCTATTAACCGCGACCGAGTAGTCGCAAGACTTCGCCGAGCGCTTCACGCGGAGTGATCATTTTCATGCAGGGGAAATAATTACACTTCGGACCCCGACATTTAAAATCCTCGCCGCAGTAAACTTCCGGTACGAGAATACCCGCGCCTTCCGAATCTTCGATATACGGCCCCCACCGAATCGCACTCTGGACTCGAATCGGGGGGTAAAAAGTGACGACCGGTTTACCGAGGGCGACCGCGATGTGTAGGGGACCGGTCGACGGGGCGACGACGAGATCCACTTCGCCAAAAAGTGCGGCGAGATGGTCGACCGATCCCGATTTATCTCCGCCGTAAATGAGGACGTTATTTTCAGTTTTCGCCGCCTGAATCTTCATGCGTTCGAGGAGCGGCCCTTCACCCGGCCCCCCCGTAAAGAGCACTTCGTGCCCCTCTTTTACGATCGCGCGCGCGAGTTCGAGATAATAATTTTCTGGCCAATTCAGCGCCGAACCGCCCATCCCCGGATGGATTGCGACGAGTCGCTTTCCGTCCCCTTTTTCTTCGCGAACTTGCCGATCCCATCCCTGCTCCGCGAGCCAACGCTTTGCCCATGCTTTTCGCTCGGCGGAGACTCCGATTCGCGAAGGGAGTTTATGACTCCCGACCCGGATCCCGAGCTTGCGAAGGAGTTGGAGATTATAATCCGCTTCGTGCATTTCTACCTGGGAACGGCGCTGCCGGGATCCTCGGTTATAGAAAATATAGGAGTGCGGTTTTGAGAGGGGTCCGATCCGATTCGGTACCCCGACGCCGAAAAGCGCGGCCGCGAGCCGGAGCGTCGAATGAAGGACGATGCTGACATCAAAATCTTGGGCCTTTAACTCTTCCATCAACCGAAAAAATCCACCGACGCCCGAGTGCCGTCCGTCCGGATCGTAGATGAATACCGAGTCCACGCCCGGAACATTCCTCACGATCGGAGCGACGAAGTCTCGCACGAGGAACGTGATCGTCGCGTTCGGGTAATGTTTTCGAAGGGCGGCGATCACCGGAGTCGATAGGATCACGTCTCCGATCCGGTCCGGACGCGCGACGAGGATCCGCGGGGCGCGAATATTCAGAGTGGGCGGAAGTGGAACTGCGTCTTTCGGTTCGAGAACGAGTTGGTTTTCCATGCGGAGCTATAGCTTTAGCTTAGCCCGAACTTGGGTTTCCATCCAGTCGACGACCTCATCGAGGGTATAATTCGTAGTATCGAGCTCAATCGCATCATCGGCCCGTCGAAGGGGCGCTACGGCACGGGTCATATCTCCCTGGTCGCGGGCCGCAATCTGACGCTTAATCTCTTCGTAGCTCGGAGCATCAGCCCCGGATGCCTCGAGTTCCGCGAGTCGGCGCTTCGCGCGCTCGCTAATCGAGGCCGTCAGAAAGAACTTTACGTTCGCATCGGGAAAAATCACGGTCCCGATATCGCGCCCCTCGAGAATGGATCTTCCGGACTCCCCCATCGTACGCTGGAGCGACACGAGGGCCTTTCGGACTTCGGGAATGGCCGAAACCCGGCTCGCACCCATCGATATTTCCGGCGTCCGAATGTGCGACGTAATATCCACTTCGTTCGCGAAAATTCGGTTCGAAGGATTCAGTTTCGGTTTCCGCTCGAATCGAAGTTTCGTGGTCGCGGCGATTTCGCACGCCCGCTTTTCCACTCCGGGAATTTGCTCGGCGGTAAAGGAATCGAATCCCGTCTCCAGCAAGTCTTTTTCTTTTAAGAGGAGATAGGCGATCGCCCGGTAGAGCGCCCCCGTATCGACGTGGACGAATCCGAGTCGTTCCGCAAGGCGCTTCGTCGCGGAACTCTTACCCGTGCCCGCCGGTCCGTCGATGGCGATAACGAACGGACTAGGCATGCGCAGAACCCCGCCCCGACGCGCGAGTTTTCGAAGGAGTCAGTTTTACTTTTTTCTTTTTCGCAGCCGACCGCTTCCCGAAGTAGAGCGCCCGACGATCGGCCGGAAGCTCTTCGGCGAGCGCACGAATCGCGAGTTCATTTTCCGCACGGGTCCCGATCGAAATCCGGAGGGCGTGCATCAGTCCGTAATTCGCAACCGGACGGAAAATCACTCCGCGCCGCAGGCAGTTTTCGTAGACGTCGCCGCCGCGCTTTCCGAGACCCGCACTGGTATCGACGAGGAGAAAATTCCCCTGGCTAGGCCAGAAAGGGATCCCCATTTTCGTGAGGGCTTTCGTCCAGAGCTTCATGCCGTCGTCGTTCACCTTACGCGATTTCTTCACGAAGGCGAGATCCCGGAGCGATTCGACAGCGGCCGCGAGCGCGGGCGAATTTAAGTTAAAGGGTTGGCGAATTTTTTCTACGGTCCCGATGATCTCGGGAGCCGCGATTCCGTATCCGACCCGAAGCCCGGCGAGGCCATAAATTTTCGAAAAGGTCCGGAGGATCATCATGTTCGGATAATCCTTCATCAGCGCGGTCGGCTCGGGCAGGTCCTTCGCCGTGACGTACTCCCAGTAGGCGTAATCGAGGACGACGAGAACCGATCCGTCCCGAATGCCGGACATCTCTTTTAGGAACGCTTTCACTTCGGTCGTGGTGTTATACGTACCGGTCGGATTATTCGGGTTCGCGAGAAAAAGCATTTTCACGCGCGGGTTCGCGCGGACGACTTCGGCCATGGCGGGGAGGTCCGTACGGAGATCGGTCGTGAGTGCCGATTCGAGGGTCGAGACTCCCTGGATCTGAGCGCAGATTCGGTAGGCGATGAACGCGGCTTTCGAGG
>JANXTV010000466.1 GCA_025352185.1 Oligoflexia bacterium | reverse complement strand
GACTGAAGACCCTGACCGTAATCGATAATGCCGTGAAACTGGTGAATCAGCAGATTCAAAAACAAGCGGAAGCGAACGCCGTGGCGGCGTCGGCGACCGCCGCGGGTTCGGCGTCGGTAGCACTCGTCTCCCAGTCGATGCCGGGTGCGCAGACTTCCGGAAAGTTTCTGCTTGAGGAAATCGATTACGAGGACGCGCGGGTCTTCGCGCTCATTTCTAGCGGTGACACCGACGGGATCTTCCAGGTCGAATCGTCGGGGATGAAAGATCTCTGCGCAAGGCTTCAGCCGAACACGCTCGATGATCTCACCGCGCTCGGCGCGCTCTACCGTCCCGGTCCGCTCGGGTCCGGAATGGTCGACGTTTTCGTCGACCGAAAGCATGGCCGCGAAAAAATCGAGTATACGGTGCCGGACCTCGCGACCATCTTAGGCGAAACCTACGGGGTCATCGTTTACCAGGAACAAGTCATGCAGATCGCCCGCGAGCTCGCGGGGTACTCGCTCGGCCAGGCCGATCTTCTTCGTCGCGCAATGGGGAAGAAGAAGGCCGACGAAATGGCTAAGCATAAACTCATCTTCTCCGAAGGCGCGGCGAAGAAGGGTTTAAAAACGGACATCGCCGAGGGGATCTTCGACCTCATGGCGAAGTTCGCCGAATACGGATTCAATAAATCCCACTCGGCCGCCTACGGAGTCCTCACGTACCAGACCGCGTTTTTAAAGGCGTACTACCCGGCCGAATTCATGGCCGCGCTGATGACGACCGAAGTAAACGACACCGATAAAATTACGAAGTACATCGCGAACGCGAAGATGAACCGCATCCCGGTGCTTCCGCCGGACGTGAACTTTTCCCAGAAAAGTTTCTCCGTCGAGATTCTCGACGACGGTCAGAAAGGGATTCGATTCGGTTTAGAGGCGATTAAGGGCGTAGGCGGCATCGCGGTGGATCTCATCCTCGAGTCCCGGGCGACCGGCGGGGCGTTTACTTCTGTCCTCGATTTTGTTCGCCGGGTATCCACCCGAAAAGTGAATAAGAAGGTGATGGAAGCGCTCACGATCTCGGGCGGCTTCGACGCCATTTCGGAAGTGAATCGGCCGAGCCTGATGGCGTCGCTTGAGAAGCTCCTCGAATTTGCATCCGATGAACAGGAAGAGAAGGAACTCGGACAGAGTTCACTTTTCGATTCGTTTTCGGCGGAAGATGTTAAGTTAATCACGCCGGTCGACGCGCTCTTTCAGAAGTTAGAAGACTGGCCGCGTTCGAAGCGACTGATTATGGAAAAGCAGATCGTGGGCTTCTACGTCTCCGGGCATCCGATGGATACCTGGCAGTCGATCTGCGAAGAGTGGTTAGGGTGGTCCATCGAAAAATTAAAGGAATGGGGCATCGCTAAAACGGCGGAAGACGCGGCGAAGGCGGCCGCGAAACCTGCCGGCGATTCGGGCGGCGGATACGGCGGGGGCGGCGGTTACCAGCGGGTGAAGCGTCCGGAGGTCCGGATTGCCGGACTGATCGGCGAAACGAAGGAGATCATGACGAAAAAGGGGAGCCGTATGGCGTTCTCTCGCCTTGAGGATCTCGCGTCGTCGATGGAAATCGTGTTTTTCCCGGAGTCATTTACGCAGAACGGGGAGCTCTTAAAGCGCGCGTCGGCCGAAGCCGAACCGCTCCTGATCACCGGCGAAGTCGAAGCGACTGCAGACGGTGCGAAAATTTTCGTGAAAACGCTCGAGTGGATCGAAGAGTCACATAAAAACCGTGTCCAGCAGGTGGTCTTAAAACTCCCGCTCGATAAGATCTCGAGCGACCAGCTCCGGGAACTCAAACGGAATATTATTTCGTTCCGCGGAAAGTGCCCCGTCCGGATCGAGTTCAGTCAGCTCACGGGAGATGCGCGATTTAAAACTCGGCTCGAACTTCCGAAGACCGTCGGGCTCCAGACGACTCCGCAGATGGTCGAGAGCGTGAACCGCATTTTCGGTTTTAACGTTGTCCACCTCGTTTAGAGGCACGATTTACTTGAGCAGTTCGAGTAAATCCGTGGCGGGAGGCTTCTCGACGCCGAGTGCCCCACCCGTGCGGGCATCGTTCATACCCTCGAGCGTGAAGTCCATGCGCGCGTCGTACGTGCGTTCGATCTGGTTCCGAAGTTTACGAAGCGCCGTATACCAATTCTTCTTCGTCGTATCGTCGGGACACGAAGCGAGCTCTTCCGCCGACGTAGCTCCCCAGCGCAGTTCCGGGCAGTGATACGGGTCGAAGGAAAGCGCAAAGAGGCGCGCCCGAACGTCGTCGAGAGAAAGAGCGACTTCTACGCCGTTCGACTTCCGGTATTTTACGGAGCACGCCGCGGACTCGGTCGCGTAAACTTCCCGCAGATCTTTCGTGAGGTCCGCACCCGAGTAAACGATACTTTTATTTCCGGAGCGCCAGAGTTTCAAAAATTCTCCGGTCCGGTCGTAAACTTCCTTAAACGAAGTCTTTAATCGTGCGTCTCGGGACGGAGTTGCGTAATCTTCCCATTCGCCGGTGGAACCGTAAATGTTCGACGGCAGGCTTACCGGATGGTTTTTTCGGTGAATGCCGGCCGTAATCGCGAGTTCTACGGAGGTTGCGCGGTCTTGGATATCGGAGCAAAGCCCACGCAAATAGAGGGCGACTTCTTTTAGAGGGTCATAGGTGAGCGTGCCGAGGGCCAGAACCCGCCGCAGGTAATCGTAGTAGTCTACCGACTGGTGATCCACGATAAATGCACCCCTTTTCCACGCGCCCGTCGGGTCGGGTTTCGTTCCGTAGAACTGCGTCGTGGAGTAGTCGGGGAGTGCTGGATTTAAAGTGGGTGTAACTTTTCCGCCGATAAATTCGGTGATCCCATTCTCGCCGACGAATGGCTTCGCACCGACGAGTTTCAGAGGGCGCCAGTTTTTAAAGCCGGCGCCCTGGCCGGGGCTTGAACGTGAGAATTTTTTTCCGTACGTTCCACGGGTGAGGCTGTTATCGGGATGGGCATCGATGAATAAGATTCTTCCATCTTCCTCTACGGAATAAACGAGGGCCACGTGACCGGCCGGATCGTAGATCACAGTGCCGGAGCGGATTTTTCCGCGCGCCAGGGCCACGGGATAGAGGTCGGTGGGACGTTTCGAATCTTCGTTCGTGGGACCGATCCGGTAAATGGCCGAAGAAATGCGGTCCTGGATGTCGCGCAGGACTTGCGGGCCACTCGTTCGGAGCGGAGTGCCGTCGGAATTAATTCGGGTATAGATACTCACTCGTGAAGTGGCGCGATTCCCTTTCGGAGAATACCGGATATCCCGCGGCGGAACGGGGGAGGCGCCGGGGCTTGGGGTAGGAATCGGAGTGGGGGTGGGAGTTGCTTCCGGAATGGCTTCGACCCCGGCGACGTACCCAAAGGGAAGGCTATTTTTCCAAGCGAAATAAGCGCGCAGATAATAAGGGAGATCGGCGCAGTCGGCAAAAAATTT
>JANXTV010000457.1 GCA_025352185.1 Oligoflexia bacterium | reverse complement strand
AATCGAAAAGATTTAAGCTCGCTCATCCGCTACCTCTGTCCATACGTCCCGCCGGTGAAGAAATCGAGTATCGAAAGAGAAGCATGCAGGCCGGGTTTTTAAAATTCACTCCGAAATGCGGACGGCGGTTCGGTTATTCTGGTAACTTCGTTTTCGGGCGGTAGCGCCCGATCTGAAATCGAAATCTCACGCCTGGACGAGGAAGGTCGCCCCTTTGAAATTGACCGGGCAATCCTTACCTCCGCCGAACGTTATCTATTCGCGACAACCTCATATAACTCGGAGTATTTAAAGAGCGGCGAATACCGAAACCCGCTGACGATCGGAACCTTCCTTCACGAATTTTGTAGCGGGAGGGGGATTAAAGTGACGGATATTCTACCTCTCCCGTCCCGCATTAACGACCGAAAAGTAAAGTCGGGCGACTTAGGTATTACGCAAGTGCCAAAACCTATCGTTGCGCCTAAACGGAAACCGGTCATCGTCCATCAAAAAACCGCGAATTAGCTCTCCGCGGATCCGACCCTCATTTACCGCCGAAGAGTCGCCGACTGGGAGAGCGAGAAATCAAAAATCATCTCGTTTTCGCCGACGTATCCCATGGTCTTGCGAACTTCGCGCTCGAGCACCGATTTACTCTTTTCGAGGAGGGCCGATTCGGCTTCGACTTTTTCGATTTCGGCATCCGATTCGGCGAGACTCCGCTGCCGATCCCGGAGCAAGCCATTTAAACGCGAATACTGAAGCAATCCGGGAGAGCCGGCGCCGAACTCATGCGTGATTCCTGTAAGGAGGAAAAGCCAGAATGCGAAGATCGCTATCCATGCGCGAGTCGGCGTCCACCGAAACCGCCGGAGACCAGAAAAAACGAAAATAGGCGTACGCACAAGCGAGAGGACAGACATCGTTTCCCTTCCTGGGGAATCCACAAATAGAATCCACTCAGGGAGAGGAGCGTCCTGCTCACTCTCGGAACTTAAAGCGGAATACTTTTAGAATACCGGATGTGATCACTTTTTTGCAAACACTAGATGCAAAAAAATAGAGTCACCGGGTAGGAAAAAATTTCCCCTCCCCTTTCGCCCCAATAAATTCCGTATCCGTTATTTCTTACCGGCGTACCGAGCGCGGCTACCGAGCATTTCTTCGATTCGGAGGAGCTGATTGTACTTCGCGATTCGGTCCGTCCGCGAAAGTGAACCCGTTTTAATCTGACCGCAATCGGTACCGACGGCGAGATCCGCGATAAACGTATCTTCCGTTTCACCCGAACGATGGGAGGCGACCTGCGTGTATTTCGCATCCTTTGCCATTTTCATCGCGCGAAATGTTTCGGTCACCGTCCCGATTTGGTTCACCTTAATGAGGATTGAATTTGCAATTTTTTTATCGATACCCTGCTTGAGGAACGAAATATTCGTCACGAATAGGTCATCGCCCACGAGTTGGATTTTCGACCCGAGCTGAGTCGTTAAATCTGCCCATCCCGCCCAGTCGTGTTCAGCTAGTCCGTCTTCGATCGAGATGATCGGATACTTCGCGACCCAACCCGCATAGATCGCGTTCATTTCGCCCGCCGTAATGTCCCGCCCTTCGAACGCGTAGAGGGTTCTTTCTTTCGTCGAAGTTTTAGCAAGGTACTCACTCGCCGCGCAGTCGAGTGCGAGGAAAATCTGCTTACCGGCGGTATAGCCCGCCGTTTCGATGGCCTGCATGATGAGCTTAATCACTTCTTCATGGGGATGCGTGCCCGGGATATTCGGAGCGAAACCCCCTTCGTCGCCGACTCCCGTAGAAAGCTTTCGGTCGTGAAGAATTTTCTTCAGCGTATGGAAAATTTCGCTGCCGGCACGGAGCGCTTCCGAAAATTTATCGAATCCGCGAGGAACGATCATGAACTCCTGGATTGCGAGTCCGTTATCGGCGTGCTTTCCGCCGTTCAGGATATTCATCATCGGAACCGGAAGGGTCGTGCCTTCGGAACCGTAAATCTCGGCGAGGAGGCGAAACGTCGGGGTATCCGTCGCGCGTGAAACCGCGCGGAGGTAGGCCATACTCACGCCGAGGATCGCGTTCGCGCCAAGTTTCCCTTTATTCGGAGTTCCATCGAGGACAATCAGAGCTTCGTCGAGGGCTTCAAGCGAAGGGAACGATTTTCCCTTCAGCGCCGGGGCAATCGATTCATTTGTGTTTGCGACGGCCTTCAGTACGCCTTTCCCCTGGTACCGTTTCTTATCGCCGTCCCGAAGTTCGATCGCTTCTCCCTCGCCCGTGGATGCTCCCGACGGAACGAGTGCGGTGCCGAGTGCGGGAGAAAGCTTTCCGCCCGAAAGGACGAGATCGACTTCGATCGTAGGAAATCCACGAGAGTCGAGGATTTCGCGGGCATGAACGGACTCAATTTTTAGCGACGAGAAGGGAGTTTGCGACATGCCCCGCAGTTAAGCATGTGGGCTTCGCGTCAT
>JANXTV010000449.1 GCA_025352185.1 Oligoflexia bacterium | reverse complement strand
CCTCGAACACTCCGTGATCGACGGTTTCATCTCCGTATGGAATGACCGCTGGGGTGCGGCCACGCTGTTTGACGCTTACTTCGGTTTTCTCACGTTCTACCTCTGGGTTTTCTATAAGGAACGCTCCCCGGTAAAACGAATCCTCTGGCTCCTCGCGATCCTCGCATTCGGAAACATGGCGATGGCCAGCTTCCTCCTGAAGGAAATTTACTTTTTACCCTCCGGTGCGCGGACGAGTGATCTTCTCCTGAGAAAAGCGTGAGCGAACCGAGCTTTCTCGAACGACGCCTTTGGACTCCGATCTTAAATCAGCTGAAACAGGGAGCGACTCCTGAACAGCTCACCCGGTCCGTTGCCTTCGGGATCACTTTATCCCTATTCCCGATCTTCGGATCGACGACCCTACTTTGTTTCGTGGCCGGAGTAGCCCTTCGCCTAAATGCCATCGCGATCCAGGCCGTAAACTACCTGATGACGCCCATCCAGATCGCCGCGATTCCCGTCCTGATTAAGATCGGGGAAAAACTTTTTTCACTCCCTCCGATTTCGTTTAATCCCGCACGACTCGCAAGCGAGCTCGGGACGGATCCCGCGCTGTTTTTCGCGACCTACGGAAAGAGCGCCGCCGCCGGCATTTTCGTTTGGCTCCTCCTGGCCGCGCCCGTCGTGATTGGAATCGAAAAACTTTTTCTCCCCATCCTGAGAAAACGCATGAAAGAAAAAACCGTATGAATTTAGAGGAACTCGTCACCTGGGTCACGGTCCTATCGGTCGCACTCTTTTCGCTCGCCTGGTTCACCGCGAAGCGAATCGATAACTATTCGATCGTCGATGCCCTCTGGAGCCTTTCATTCGGACTCTTCGCCCTGTTTATTCTTCTCTTCGCCCCCGGAGATCCGACTCGGAAACTCCTGTTCGGCGGAATGTTCTTTATCTGGAGTCTCCGCCTCGGGTCCTTCCTGACGATTCGGATTTTCTCCCACCTCGAGGAAGAAGACCGGCGCTACCAGAAGCTCCGGCAAGACTACGGCTCGAAGGTGGCCTCTCGGTTTTATCTGTTCTATTTTTACCAAGCGATTTCGGTGGTCCTCCTCCTCGCGCCGATGTTTATCGTAGCGCTGAACCCCGCTCCCCGGATCCAGTCCCTCGAATGGATCGGCGCATTCGTCTGGTTCACCGGGCTAGTGGGAGAAGCGGTATCGGACGCCCAGATGAACGCCTTTCGCGCCGAACCCTCGAACAAGGGAAAAGTCTGTGAACGCGGGCTCTGGTACTATTCCCGGCACCCGAACTATTTTTTTGAGTCGGTGATTTGGCTCGGCTACGGAATCTTCTCGGTCGCCAGTCCTTACGGCTGGGCGACCCTCTTTGCGCCCGCGCTGATCTGGTTCCTCCTCCTGAAAGTGACCGGCATCCCGTACGCAGAAGAAACTTCGATCCGCACGCGCGGCGACCTCTACCGAGATTACCAGCGACGAACCAGTCCGTTCATTCCCCTTCCGAAAAGGAAGGCATGACCGCCCAGCGGTGGGAGCGTGCGGAGTTCAGTTACTGAGCATGGACGACCCGATTATTGAGCGATTGCGCGCAGGTTAGCCCGCAGGACCATTCGCAGTACGAGCTCGTAATACTCACGGTCATCAAGCTTATTCGCCTGGAAGAGTTCCAGCACTTCGACCGGAATCTTCGTCGCGGCCAATTCTTCCGGACTCAAGTCCGACTTCGGTTTCTGTTTCTTCGGATCCGCCTTCGGGTCGATTTTAACCGTCTCGGCATTTTTCTTCGCCGCGGCGATGACGGCCGTGAGGCGCGCACCCCGCTCGGTATCCGTCAGCTTTTCCCAACTCGCGGACAGCTTATCTAAAATCCCGATACCGGCGAGGCGTTCGAGGATCTTCACGCTGAAGTCGTTCTTATGCTTATTCGCAAAAACTCGCGCATCACCCAGATCATAGCTCAGGTAATCGGCCGGATTCTCACTGCTCGGGAGGGAGGACCGCAGTCCGTAATAGTCCCGCATCGCGTCGGCGACGAAATTAGAAGTCGTATCCGGCATGAGCCCGAGCACCTGCGAAAGCATCATTTCGGCAAACGGAACATCGTCACTCGGTAAGTCGAGCGCCGGCCGCAGGATTCCCCGTTGGAAAGGGATCCAGTGCGTCTCGTGGGGGTAGAAGTTATACTTCATCGCCCCGAGTACCGCGCCGCTGGCATCGTAGATGTTCGTAAACGCCGTCACTTCGTTCATCAGGAACGAATCGATCACACGTGTCATCATTACGTCGTAGGTTTTTTCAATCTTTATGACTTTTCCGTCCGTTCCCTTCAGCGGCAGACCCGTCTTAGGATCCTTGACGGTATCCATGAAGGTCGTCGAATCGAGGAAGTTCCCGCGCACGTCGTCCACACTCTTCTGACCGAGTCGGCGTTGGAGGAGAAGATTTACGGCGAAAAACTTATCGCCCCAGATTCCGCGCGTGTCGATCTGGTCGACGAGCCCGTTCGGATTATTCGAGGATCGTTCGTTACGGAACGCTTTCCCGAATTGCCCGAATGGGACGGCCTTCGCCGCGGCGAGACGAGCCGTGACGGCACCATCGAAACACGATTTCGCCGCCGTTACGCCGATGTCTTTCATTGTTACGGGGCCTTGTTTATCCTTATTCGGACCGTCTGTGAACTGAATCAGACAACCCGGCTCGGGCGTGAGAATCGGTTGCATGAGTGCGTCCCGCGATACCATGACCGCCTTTTTCAGATCCGTATAAAACTTACGGAAACTTTCGGCGGCCGGCTTTGCGTAGTTTTCTGACTTCTCCGGGTCTCCGTTAAAATTCGACCAGAGCTGGTTATAGATCTCGAAGAACGAGCGCATTTCAAGAAACGTGTTCCGCGTGCGAATCATATACGTGAGGTCGTCACTCTCGAGGAAGTTACGTCGGCCGTTCCGGAAGTTTACTTTCCAATACGATTCGTCGTAGGCGCGGAGCAGGTGCTTCGCGACCGCCTCCATCGTCGTGCCTTCATCGAAACGTCGGCAGGTCGGGCTCGATCCGACGTTTTCGTCAGTACAGTATTCGAAATCCGCGAGGCTATCGAGCGTCTGCTGGTCGGCGCTCTTTAGGGTATCGGCGAGGGAGCCGACGACCGGAAGGGATCCGCCATTCGAGAGCGTCGCTTCCCGCGAGTAAGCGAAGCGGAGCGCCGCGACGTCATACTTCCCCATCACTCGGAGCGTGTTCAACTCCGAATAACCGTAATCCATGACTGAGCTGTATTTCATCTCGTGGGAATGTCCGAATTTTTCAAGCTCTTCCTTCGAATAGAAATTCTTTTCGTCGTGGGAGCCCGAAAAATTATGGCGAAGACCCATGTTATGCCCGAGCTCGTGGACCAGCGTAGGAACCCACATAAACGGAAGCACGGTATTCATCACCTGCGCCTGCTCTTCGACCGAGAGTTCCGCCCAAGGTTTCCGGGGTACGTCTTTCAATCCTTCGAGGGAAGTGAGTTTCATCGCGCCTTCGACGTTCAGGTAGTCGCCCGGGTACGCGTGCTTCGCGAGGAGCTCCGTTCGTTTTAGAAAAAAGGCGCGTTTTTTATCTTCGGGTGCGGCTTGCTTATCTTTCGTGCCGAGGGTCGCCCGTTCTTCCGCTAGGCTCGAATCTTCACGGCGGAGGAGATTCTGGTTAAACTGCCTAAATCCGGAACGGATGAGCAGTGCCGGCACCGACGCACCCAGGATGCTCCCGGAGCTTGCCTGCGGAGTCTTTGATTGCAGGGAATAGTTCGCTTTATGAGTTTCGTAATCGGAAAGGACGGAGTGGTGTACCGAATCATTCGCGGATACGGCCGTCCCGTTCTTCGATACCAGAAGATTCGAAAGAAGCTTTTTTTCTGGGCTCGGAGACTCG
>JANXTV010000446.1 GCA_025352185.1 Oligoflexia bacterium | reverse complement strand
CGACACCCTTCGAAAGTATTTCGCGGATTATTTTAACACTCCATAGGAAAGGGAACGAATGCACACCACTGAAAAACAAAAGGCGGCTAGTCAACAAAACGGATCGACGGGAGGAGTGAAAACGCCCGAAGGAAAAGAGGTCTCGCGAATGAATGCACTGAAGCACGGAATTCTATCGAAGCTCTCGACAGCTTACGATCTGGTATCCTTCGAATCGGCTTACGAAGATTTCGCCGCGGAATTCGGGGCGACGACCCTTTCTCGCCAGATGCTCCTCGAACAACTTGCAATCACCTATGTTCGCCTCCTCCGCTGCGCTCGGTTCGAGTCGGATAAGATCCGCGAAACGCTGAATCCTCCTAAATTCAAAGTGAAACATGTCGGCCTCGATCTCAGTATCTTCGACGATGAGACCGTGCTCGTCGCGAAAAACGATCAGGCCCCTCTCAGTGCCTCCGTAATGACCGAACTGGAACCTCTCTACCTTCGATACGAACCCCAGCTCGTTAAGCGCATGTTAAGGCTCCTCGATCGTCTCGAACGGGGCGAGTGACCAGGTTCGTTTCGCCAAAACCATTTATTTTACGGAAAGAGTTCAGTATGTTGCCTAACGTTGTGAATGAAGAACCGAATCTCCGTGAATACCTCCGAGTCCGAGAAGCCGCGAAACTCCTCGGAATCCATCCGGATACTCTACGCCGATGGGAGAAGTCGAACCGTCTTCCCACTTACCGGCATCCCGTAAATCGGTATCGACTCTATCGTCGAGATGAACTCGAACGACTCCTTCAGAAAGTCCGGATGCCATGAAAAAAGCGGTCCTCTACGCACGCGTATCAAGTCAGGAACAAGAGCGCGAAGGCTATTCGGTACCCGCTCAACTGAAGGCATTGCAAGAGTATGCCGAAAAGCTCGACCTCAAAATCGTCCGAGAATTTATCGAGATTGAAACGGCGAAGGTTACCGGTCGTAAACAGTTCAAGGCCATGCAGCAGTACCTCCGCACCCACGCGGACGTGACGGAACTGCTCGTCGAAAAAACGGACCGACTCTACCGAAATTTCAACGACTATGTCGATCTCGACGCCGATAAAATGGGAATTCGAATTCACCTCGTGAAAGAGAATGTCGTCCTTTCATCGGAATCACGCTCACATGAAAAGCTCATGCATGGGATCAAGGTCGTCCTCGCGAAGGCGTATATCGACAACCTCTCCGAAGAAGTGAAAAAGGGCATGGGCCAGAAGGTCGCGCAGGGCGGCTGGCCCCATAAAGCGCCCATGGGTTATCGGAATCGCCTCGAAGATCGCACGATCGTAATAGACTCGAATATCGCGCCCTTTATCCGGAAGGCGTTCGAGTTGGCAGCAACCGCCCTGAAGAGTCAGGCCGCGATTGCGGACGAACTGTACGCAGGCGGATTTCGAACCTTACGCAAGGGCACGCGAATTCGGAAAGGGCACGTCGCAAAGATTTTACGAAATCCGATTTATTATGGAGTCATCCCTTGGAACGGGAACGAGTTTCCGGGCAAGCATGAACCCCTCATCTCGAAGGACCTCTTCGATCGTGCACAGGTCGCCCTTCTGAAAAAACACAAGCCCCGCCAAGTGAAGCATCACTTCACCTACGCTGGCCTCCTTTCCTGCGGCCACTGTGGATGCGCCATCACAGCGGAGCAAAAACGGAAGCCTTCTGGAAAAACTTACATTTACTACCGTTGCACGAATGGGAAGGGCATTTGCGAGAACGTCGTGTACCTCTCCGAACGCGTCGTGGAGGAACAACTCGCCGAGGCTCTTCGCCCGATCAAAATCGGAGCAGAGATCGTCGAGTGGACCCGCCAGGCGCTTCTCGACAGCTTGAAAGCCGAACGAGACTTTCAGGAGGCTGCCCTCACCCAGCTCACCACGCGCTCACGGACGCTCCAGGACCGGATCGACCGATGTTACATCGATAAGCTCGAAGGGCGTATCGAACTCGAAGACTGGGAGCGGCGATCCGCGGAATGGAAACGCGAGCAATCGGGCCTCGTCGTGCAAATCCAGGCGCATCAGAACGCGAATACCGCGTACATGCGGCACGGCCTAAAGCTCATGGAACTCGCATCACGCGCACACGAGCTTTTCTTTTCGATGGAGCCGAGTGAAAAACGCGAAACGCTCAGTCTCGTACTATCGAACCCGGAAGTGTTCGACGGAAGTATCCGATATAAATACAAAACCCCGTTTCAACTCTTCGCTGAAACGGGGTCATTGCATATTTGGCTGGCCAGGTAGGACTCGAACCTACGACCATTCGGTTAACAGCCGAATGCTCTACCAACTGAGCTACTGGCCAATAGTCATTCGAAGTTAATCGAGGCAGTCAGGTTTGTCTACCTCTACGCAATGCATTAATCGGTATCCGGTTAACGTTTCGGAATCCAATCATTCTCGATTGCGAGGTAACCCATCAGCAGTAAAAAGGCGAAAAGCGCGACCGTGCCCATTAAATAGAGGGCGTATGGATGTTTCCAGCCCGCTCCGCTCCACTCTTTTTCGGCTCCGCGGGAGGTGGGAGGCGCCGCATTTTCGGGTTTAGGATCCATGTAGCCTCTCGTATCACATCTAGGTTAAAGAACCCCTATGCCGGCCTCGGATTTTATCCCCGAATACCTGAAACCGTTCGTCGCGAAACAGGATGCGTCACTCTACACGCCGATCGACCACGCGAGCTGGCGATTTATCCTGAAGGCTTCCCACGACTATTTTAAAAAGCACGCCCACGGGAAGTACCTGTCGGGGCTAGAAGAAACCGGAATTTCCCCCGAACGCATACCTCTCATCGAAGAAATGGATGAAAAATTAAAACGCTTTGGGTGGCGAGCCGTCGCGGTCAGCGGGTTTATTCCCCCGGCGGTTTTCATGGAGTTTCAGTCCCTCGGAATTCTGCCGATCGCCTGTGAAATGCGAACGCTTGAGCACCTGGCGTATACACCCGCTCCCGATATCGTTCACGAGGCGGCCGGCCATGCGCCGATCATCGCGGATCCGGAATACTCGGCCTACCTCCGCGCCTACGGTGAAATCTCACGGAAGGCGATTTTCTCCTACCAGGACATGGCGGTCTACGAAGCCGTACGAAATCTTTCCGTCGTAAAGGAAGACCCGAAATCTTCGGAAAAGAATATCTCCGCGGCCCAATCGAAGCTCGACGAAGCCGCCCGAGCCGTGAGCTACCTCTCCGAGGCGACCTACATGGCGCGCATGAACTGGTGGACCGTCGAATACGGCCTAGTCGGCACGCCGGATAATCCTAAAATATACGGCGCGGGTCTCCTTTCGAGTCTTTCCGAAAGTTACCAATGCCTGAGCCCGCGGGTGAAACGCCTACCCCTTACCCTCGAGTGCATCAACC
>JANXTV010000433.1 GCA_025352185.1 Oligoflexia bacterium | reverse complement strand
GTTTTCCGAAACGATTCGACCAAACCCGGAACCGGTCGATAAAGGTATAGGCGGCCGGAACGACGACGAGGGTGAGAAGAGTCGAACTGATGAGTCCGCCGATAATGGCAACTCCCATCGACGTCCGTTGTTTCGAAGCCTCGTTTAATCCAATGGCGATCGGAATGGTCCCGGCGATCAGGGCCATCGTCGTCATGAGAATCGGGCGCAGTCGAGTGCGTCCCGCGAGAATCATCGCGTCAGCGCGGGCCATACCCTTTTGGACCTGCTGCTGAGCAAAGTCGACGAGCAGAATCGAGTTCTTCGCGGAAACGCCGATCAGAAAGACGAGTCCGATGATCGAGAAAATATTCAGACTTTCACGAAAGATCGCGAGGGATACGAATGAGCCCGAAATTGCGAGCGGGATCGCGAGCATAATCGTAAACGGAGTGATGAACGACTCGTAGAGCGAGGCGAGTACCAGGAAGATGAAAAGAATTCCGAGACCTAGGGCTAGCGTCATACTCTCGGCTAATTCTTGGAAGTTTTCGGCCTGACCAATAAACGCGTGCGTCACCCCTTCCGGATGTTTCAGAACCGGATCGGTCTTAAACTTCTGTTCGAGATCGGAAATGATATCTCCCATTCCGGCTCCGGGAGCGATATCGGCGTTCACCTGAACGTACCGAGCGCGGTCCTGACGATAGATTTTAGTCGGGCCGGAGGTTTGGTTCGGGGTCGTCACGTCGGAGAGTCGGATCAGTTTTCCGTTAATATTCGGGACGTACGTTTTACCATACGAATCGTTTAAGTTACGCTGATCGCTTTGGAGTCGAACCCGGACGTCGTACTCAAGCCCCTTTTCACGGAACTTCGCGGGAGTGAGTCCTTCGACTTGAGTGCGCAGTTCCTGGCCGAGTCCGATTGAGGAAATTCCTAAGGCTTCCATTCTCGATTTATTCGGCAGGATTTGGAACTCCGGTTTACCCGAGCGGTAATTAATATCCGGATCGGAAAGTCCACCGCGCTGTTTTAAGTACGCGTAGATATCCTTCGCGTGTTTCTCCAGCACGGCCATGTCCGTTCCGATGATATTCAGCGTGAATGGGCGGAGTCCGCCGCCGACGGCGTCGTAATCCTTCACGATGGGGTTTGCGTCCTTAAACGTGACCAGTTCCTTACGGAGCAGCTGTTTAAAGGCGGTCGTCGAAATTGACCGTTGTTTCAGCGGGAGGAGAGCCACGTAGATATCGGTGACGTTCGATTCGCCGTTTCGGCCGCCGATGGTTACACCCGTAGTACGGACTTCCGTGTGCTTATGCAGAGAATCTTCCACCTTGAGAGCGACTTCCGTCATTTTATCGAGCGAAGTTCCGGGAGCCATGTCGAGAGAAATCGAAAACTCTCCCTGCTCTTGATCGGGGAGGAACGTCTTCGGGACGAACTTCGAGCTAGCGCAACTTCCGATAAAGATGAGGAAGCTGCTCGCCAGCACGACCCCGGGACGGCGGAGGGAAAACTTTACGATTCCCTCGTACTTATTTTCGAGAAAAGTCTGGAAGCGATCGAATGCTTTCAACACTTTCGTAATCGGATTTCGACTCACGATATCTTTCACGTGCGTCGCCTTACCGGCGAAATAAGCCGAAAGCATCGGCGCTATCGTAAGGGCATCGAAGAGGGAAATGATCATCGCGAAGCATACGGTGAGTGCGAATTGTTTAAAGAACTGGCCGACGACTCCTTTTAGGAAGCCAACCGGACCGAAGACGGCAATCACCGCAAGCGTCGTGGCGATAACGGCGAGGCGAACTTCTCCCGTACCCTCGATCGCGGCTTTCATGGGGCTCTTACCCATCTCGATGTGGCGGAAGATATTTTCTCGAACGACGATGGCATCGTCAACGAGGAGTCCGACGGCGAGCGAGAGGGCGAGGAGGGACATGACGTTAATCGTATAGCCGGCCATCGCCATCAGAATAAACGCGCCGATCAGAGAGTTCGGTAGCGCGAGACCCGTGATGATGGTCGAACGGAGTGAACCCAGAAAGAAGAATACGACGATGACCGCGAAGAGGGTCCCGAGAAAAATAGATTCCTTAACGTCGGTAACGTTTGCTTGAATCCAAATCGAAGCATCCCTAACCAGACTGATTTTCGGGGACCCTTCGGCCGATTCCATTTCGGCGTTAATTTTATCCATCTGCTTTCGTAGACCTTTTACGACGGCCACCGTATTCGAACCCGATTGGCGGTAGGCCGTAATAAACACCGACTTCTTACCGTTTACGTAGGTCCGGGAAGTTTCATCGACGAGAGCGTCTTCTACGTTACCGACATCGTTCACGGTCACGGGCACGTCGTTCCCGAAAAAGTTCACGATGGTGGAACCGATATCTTTTAAGGTTTTAAATTGACCGACGGTACGGAACACCGTTTCGATG
>JANXTV010000424.1 GCA_025352185.1 Oligoflexia bacterium | reverse complement strand
TCGGAAGCGGATAGTTTAACCGTACCGGCTCTCAACGTTGCGAAATCGCTTCTGAGGACCGTGAATTCGACGGTCGCTATTCTCGATCACGAATCCCGGGGTGCGCTTTTCGACGGGAAGAATTTATCCCGACCGCGTGTTTACCGCGAGATGGACCGGTATACTTGGTTGCGGCCGGCCTTTAAGCGCATCGTACTCGGATACCAGACCGGCCCGGAGCGAGTGCAACGGGCTAAAGATTATGAAACGAATGGGCTGACGCTTGAAGAATTTACGGCGTTCATTCGAGATTATTGGCCACTTCTCCAGGACTTTAAATTCGTCGGTCCGAAGAATACTCCCGAGGGCGACGCGATTAAACGATTCCGGGAGGCATCGCTTTTCACCTATGTCTCTAACGGAGATAAAATCATTTCGATGGATGAAGGCCTCCAGCTCGTCCTCTACATGCTTTCCGTAAATCCACTCTCGGTCGAAGTGCATGACCGCGCGGAAAAGGTGTGTAAAACGGGACCGCTGGACGACTACGGTCAGCCGCTAATCGAACCCACCTGTTACCGAGAAAAGATTTATAATTTTTCCGCGTCGAATTCGGATACGGCCGAGTTTTGGAAAGGCTTTCCGGTCCTCGTTCGTTTTTACGATTCGCTTTCGAGCGATCGAAAGGCCGAGTTCGCGCGGTACGTAGAGGGGGCTTCGCGTAAAGCCGACCTACCGCCCGGAACGTGGATTGGTTCGGACGACACTCAGGCCATGGTCATGATGTTCCACTATATCGAACAGGTCTTCATGAAGTTCGACGAAAACGGGGATGGGATTCTCGACCGGGCGGAGTCTGAAAAAGCATTCCCCTCGTTTGAGAATACTCTTTCGGAGATTTCGGGAATGTCGAAGACCGACGATAAATTAAAGAGCGTATTTTTCTACCTCCTTTCGCACGGCGCTCCTCCCGTCGATTCCGGCATCGGCGCTTGGCGTCGATTCTGGCAAGGGATCGGGTTCTATATCTGGCATAAGCGCGCCGTGGATTTTAAGGCTGACCGGCTGAGCGTGCTTAAGGTTTTTGCGACCCTTTCGAAGCCGGTGGCTTCGACGGACGGTGGGCAGAAATCGAAGTGAGCGCCGCCCGAAAAACCGAGTCGAACATCGGTTCGGTAAGGCGTTTCGTAAAAGTGTTTTGCTGACTCGGATGGAAGGAAGCGAAAACTTTACGTCCATCCCGGAGCTTAAACTCGGCCGCGTGACCGAATTTCCATTTCGTGCGCTCGAGAACGAGATCGCGTTCCCGCAGATAAATCTGGAGGGCGCCGAGGGCGATACCTCCGAGCGCGACGAATGCTTTCGTTCCGGTAAGGAGGTCCAGCTCGCGGTGGAGGTAGGGGCGACACGTTTCGTATTCATCGGGATTGGGTTTATTATCGGGCGGTGCGCAGCGAACGGCGCAGGTGACCCACGCGCCGGTCAGGCGGAGTCCATCGCCCCGGTGATCACTCTTCGCTTGGTTTGCCACTCCCGCTTTAAAGAGCGCACGGTAGAGCCATTCGCCACTGCGGTCCCCGGTAAAGATTCGGCCCGTTCGATTTGCGCCGTGGGCGGCCGGGGCGAGGCCGACGATTGCGAGTTCTGCCGCCGGATCACCGAATCCTGGAATAGGCCGGCCCCAGTAGGTTTCGGTGGCGTACGCCTTCCGCTTCTCCCGTGCGACCGTTTCGCAGTATCGCCGGAGTCGCGGGCAGAGTTCGCAGCTTTCAATCGTGCGGGCAAGTGCCGGGAGATCTGGGGGGGTGCGTAAGGATTTCACTCGAATACCGAAGGTAGAGCAACCCGAGACTTGATTCAAGCGGCCCCTCTCGTTAGAACCCCGGGCATGTCTCTAAAAGTTTCCCCACTCGACTGGATCCGTTCCTGCGAATTCCATCCGCTTTCGAACGTGCAGGTGCTGAACGAAGTCCACGAGCGGATTCGCACGGAGCGTACGAAATCGTCCGTGCCGCCGGTCCTCCTGCTTGATCTGGATTCAACCCTCTATGAAGTGGGTTCCCGCTCATACCAGATCCTCCGGGAATGGCTGGCCTCGAGCGAAAGTGCGGAGTTTCCGAAAGTTCGTGCGCGAATCGAACGGATGACCCGTGCGGAGCTCGGTTATTCGCTCCTCGATACTTTTAACCACCTTGGCCTTTCCGTTATGGATTCCGAGGTCGAAGCGGCCCTGAAGGCGTCGATGAAATTCTGGGGGCGTCGGTTCTTTACGGACGATTACCTCGCCTATGACGAAGTCTATCCGGGAGCTCCCGCGTTCGTGCAGAAGGCCTACGACCTGGGTGCGGAAATTATTTACCTGACCGGTCGGGACGAACCCGGGATGGGGCGGGGCACGCGTTCGCGTCTCCTGAAGGATCAATTCCCATTTGACGTGGATCGCACGCAGCTCATCCTGAAGAAATCATTCGAACTCGACGATCTCGATCATAAAGCGAAGGCCTCCGATTACGTGAAAACGCGGGGCAACCTCGTGGCTTCCTTTGAAAATGAGCCCCCGAATTTAATTAGTTTTTCCGAAATCTTTCCCGAAGCGATGCACGTTTTTGTCGATACCGTTTATAGCGACCGTCACGCGGTGCCGAAGTCCGGCCTCTACCGGATTACCGGATACGAATCCCCGTGAAGGAAAACGGACTGGAATCACCTTTCCTTCTGATCATCTCGCGCGAAGGCCGAGAAGAATTCGTGAAGAATGAACTGGGAACTCGTTTCCTCGGCGCGAAGTTTGCCTTTTCTCGTCCCGGATTTCTTTCGTTTAAGCAGGCCGACGCGGTCTCGGCGAATCAGAAGAATTGGAAATGGTCCGCGACCGAAAACTTAGTGTTCCCACTCCGGAGCGCGCTTTTCGTGGGAAAATGGACCGCCGAAAAGGGATTTGCGCTCACGCCGACGATCTCGCCGGCCGATCTCGCGGCCGCGGTTTCGGCTCCGGGCTCCCTCCATTTTCACGCCCTCGATTTCACCCCTTCCCCGAAAGAAAATGAATTCACGCGCGACCTTTCGCGCGAGGCCCTCGCCGAACGTTACCCCGGATGTTTAAGTGCCGTTACCGAGGCACTCGCGCCGGTCGGCCTGGGGGCCTTAATCGACGCGGCTCCCTGGAACGCGGATGCGGCGGTTGGGGATCCGATCCTGCAGGCGATTGCGGTTTCCGATAAGGAAGTATGGCTCGCGTGGACGCGGCTGCGGGAGACCGAGTTCGGATTTCCCGGTGGCGAAAGCCGCATTACCGCACCGGCGGCGGCTCCATCGCGCGCGTATCTAAAATTTGCGGAAGCCGCCCAGCTCATCGAGCGAAAATTCGGAAAGCCCATTTTCAAACCGGAGGACCGGGCGATTGAAGTGGGTTCGGCTCCGGGCGGAGCTTGTTTCGGGCTCCTCGAGCGTGGCCTGCGGGTTACCGGAGTCGACCGCGGCCAAATGGATCCGATCATCCTCCAGAATACGCGGTTTACCCGGGTCGATTCGAGTATCGGGGACTGGATGTTTCCCGAGTCGGTGAATGCCGAATGGCTCCTCATCGATATGAACGCGGAGGCGCGGATCGCGGTTCGGGAGTGCAAGCCGCTCACGGATTATATTAAGCGGGGTTTAAAGGGGATATTTTTTACCTTAAAGTTAAACCAAGT
>JANXTV010000399.1 GCA_025352185.1 Oligoflexia bacterium | reverse complement strand
CCAGTCAAAGATCGAGAGGAAGTTATAACCGCGCGCGCCTTCAATTTTGAGCGGTTCGCATTTGGGATCATAAGGTGTGATGTCGATATGCCGGCCTGGACGAGGAATTCGACGTCCGCGTGCGCGTATTCGATCAGCTGTGACGGCAGCGGGCGCGTCGCCCAATTCGTACGGGCATGGCCCTTTTTTAAATTCACGTTTAAGAGCGCCTTCAGTAAGTTTCCGAGTCCGATCCCATCTCCGAGGCCACAGAGGGCGGCGCCGACGGCGGTATCGAACGAAGGGGTCGCGACCACCTTATAGCTCGTGTAGAGGCATTCTTGATCGCCCTGCGCGGCGTGAAGGACCTTGAGGATCTTCGGGTCCTGGAAAACATCGAGGAGCGGCTGCAGCGCGGCTCCATTTTTTCCGCGGAACGCTTGCGCGTCGACCAGCCAAGACTGATCGCGTGTACCCACTTGGATCAGTTCGACCGATGGATAAAACGTATTCTCACGAATAAATTCCGTATCGAACGAAATGATCGTGTGTTTACGGAGTTCTTGCGCAAGCGCTTCGATTTCTGACGCGGATTTAAGGGGTTCGGACTTCTTCATGAATCCCTAAATTCATGCCACGCTTCGCCCCGAATGAGAACGAAAGCCTGTGCGAATTTTTCGATTATTCGGAATCAGATTCGCCGGAACCCGAGAAGGATCGGGATCCTTTTTTCGGCATCCCGCGCGACTGGAGGCCGCCGGTCGGAACGATGGTTCCATCCCAGGCTTTGGTTGGAGCTTCGTCAAATCCGACCAGATCCTTACCGAGCAGAATGAACCCGTGTGCGTGGTCCATGGAGTTTGCGCGCTCGCCTGGATTAAAGTGAACCCAGTGAATGATCGCGCCTTCCGGCGAGGGCTGGTAATGGCCGGTTCGGGCGAAAGAATTAATGAAATCACCGCAGACGATAATATCGTCGCCCGCTTGCACATCGGGCATTCCGCCAAATTCTTTATTGTAGATGACTTCGACCGTGTCGGTCGAACCGCTGCCAATCGAAATGGCGAAGTGATCGTGGTCGTTTTGTTTCGAAGGGGCGCTGATGACTTTACCCGAAATGTAGGCTCGGGTGAGGGCGCCGTTTTTTTGCTCGGTCTTAAAGCGGAGGGCTCGGGCGTTATCGACGGAGAGTTCGTCGTGGCCATCGAGGCAGATCGGGGTCTTTGCGTTCGGAATGAAGGCGAAAGAGGCGGAAGAAGCGAAAACCATCGAAAAAAGAATAGATAGCACCAGGGCCCCCTTTTTAACGTTGAATTACTTCGAACGCCCACGGAGATAGCCTGTGAGGAAGATCTAACGCAAACGGAATCACTCGGATTTCCGTTAGGAATTCGTTAGGGGGAATTAACGCATTGCGTAGTGAAACTTTTTATGCGGCGGCGGCACTGGTGCCCGGAGCGAGCTTCACTTTGAAAATCCGGATGCGAACTTGGACGCCCGGACCGGCGAGAATGAAGTCCTCGAGTTCGGGATCTTCCTTAATTTTACTGAGCGCAAAGTGCGCAATCACTTCGGCCGCTTCCCGTTCTTGGCGCCGAAACGTTTCAATTTTCATTTTCGAGCGGAGCCACGCCACTCCGTGGGACTGCACTTCGGGGCGCACGATTTTCTGGCAAAGCAGATCTTCGACGTAGTCGCCGAACTCTTCATCCTCGCGCTCGGTTCGCGCGCGAAACTCGTACACGGTTTGGAGGGGAAATGGATTCCCGGCTTCGATCGCGGCTTCGAGTGCAGAAATTTCGCGCTCATCGGAAAAAGTTTCGACCCAGTGTACGGTCGTCACGCCGGCTTCGTTCACGGCCTTTAAAGCGCGGAAGCGACCCTTTTCGGCGGGAACACTATCGGCCGCAGGCTCCGGTTCAGTCGCGAGAACCACGGCTACGGTGCCCATCTTCGGTAAATTTGGAAGGTCGTCGGAGGAGGTCATAGGTGGTGGTTTCCGTCTCACCTCTCTTATCGGCCACCCCGAATTGTTGACCAATTTAGTTAACAATTGCTCAAACCGGAAACACCCGGGGAGCACCGCGTAAGTATCTCTTTCTCTTAGCGATTTCGGGTCCCATTTGAGACAAGCCCGAAACGCATGGCCGACCCCACCGCATATATTTTACTCGATTTCGAAACGACCGGCCTAGATCCCGATGAGTGCGAGATCATCGAAATCGGCGCGATTCGGGTCGAGGGTTTCCGGGAAATCGCGCGCTACCACACGCTCGTAAAACCGAGCCTCCCGATTCCCGCCCTCATCACCGAAATCACCGGGATCACGAATGCAATGGTCGCCGACTCCCCCGCCTTCGAAACCGTCGCGCCGGCATTCGCCGAATTCTTGGGAGACCTGCCGATCGTCGCACATAACTCGAAGGTCGAGCAGGGCTTCCTCGACCGAAAGCTTTCACCGCTCCTCGAGGGAGCGGCGTTTACCGTGCATAACTCGATCGATCCCCTCGCACTCCTCCTTCCGGAATCGCACTCTCACTCGATGGAAACGCTCCGTAAATGGGCGGGCGTCGACCTCGAAGACGCCCACCGGGCCGATAAAGACTGCATCGATTTATTAAAAATTCTGACCTACGCCCACGATTGGATGGGGCGCGAACGATCCTGGATGGGAGCGGTCGTCGATCACTTTCTCGCCGGCTGGTGGTGGGGCTGGTACTTCGAAGCGTCGCTCGCTTCGCTCGAAGTTCGCCCCACGCTCATGGAACTTCTCGAACGACCCTTCCTCGGTGACCTGCGGGAATTCGAGAAAAAGGACGCCGAGAAAAAAGCCGCGGAAACAGAAACTCCCGCTAAAATCTCCATTCCAAAACTTGAGGTCGCCTCGGTCCTTCACGGCGAGAAAAAAAAGGAGTCTGAAAAGTTTGCTTTTCGGGAAAGCCAATTCGAGATGTCCGAGCGCGTTCGCGCCGCCCTCGAGAGCGGCGAACGAGTCGCGATCGAGGCCCCCACGGGTACCGGTAAGTCGGTGGCGTACCTCGTGCCCGGAGTGCTTGCCGCTCAGAAAACAGAATCACCGCTGATCGTATCGACCCATTCGAAAGCGCTCCAGGATCAGCTGCTTGAAAAAGATATTCCGCTCGTCTCGGATCTACTCGGCGGCGAATCGGGCATCCGCGCGACCACCGTGAAAGGGCAGGAGAACTACCTCTGCCTCCGTAAACTTTACCAAGAATGCTCGTTTCTGCCCGAGCCCGATAGCGAAGCGGCTATCGAAGAACGATTCTGCGCGGCCTTTATCGTCGCCCTCGCAAAAGTATCGGGAACGACGAAAGTTCGGGTCGCCGAACTCGACCGGGTATCGACCTACTTAAAGATTCGGTTTGGTGGAATGATCTCCTTCATCGAACGGGTGAAATCCCACTTCACGACGACGAAGGGCCCCCCCTGCCCGTTCTATAAGAGCTGCCACTTTTTCGATTCCGCCCGCATTGCCCACCAGAGCGACGTGGTGATTGCGAATCACGCCCTCGTCTTTCACTGGCCCGAGCACCTTCCGAAAATTCGAAATATCATCTTCGACGAAGCCCACCACCTCGAAGACCAACTGACGGAAGCATTCACCGTTTCACTCACCGAGATCGAAATCGCTTCGAACGTCGACCGCCTCACGCAGGCTTCCCGCGGACGAAAAGTTTCGGACGGTTCTAGAATTAAGCGACTCCTCGGCTCACTCACCTTACCGAAGGGTCCATTTGGCGAAACGTCGCTCGACGAGTTTTTAAAACCTGTCACCACGCGGCTCCGCGAGATGAGCACACTCATTCCGGCGGCGCTCACGCGAAAAGGAGCACGCGATACGGGCGGCTACGAAGACTTCCTCGATCTCTCGAAATACGGGAATGATCCGATGATGGACGGGCTTCGAAATCTCGCGGCGTCCGTCGAGGCGGCGGCGAAA
>JANXTV010000207.1 GCA_025352185.1 Oligoflexia bacterium | reverse complement strand
CTTTCCGGTATCGGCATCGAAACGGTTAATGTTTCCTTGGACGGAAACGTAGATGTAATTTCCGGTCGCGGCGGCCGCATAGACGACTGCCCGTGGGTTATACATCCCGCCGTCTCCCTGGTAAGCGGTAGTCGCTCCGATATTTC
The DNA here is from genome assembly GCA_025352185.1 of Oligoflexia bacterium. Classification (GTDB taxonomy): domain Bacteria; phylum Bdellovibrionota; class UBA1018; order UBA1018; family UBA1018; genus JACMQW01. The sequence continues at coordinate 5,498 of JANXTV010000207.1, read as the reverse complement.
CACCGAGGCACCAGCCGGGAGTCATGGTCCCGTTAGCAGTAGCGGCGCAGGTATTCGTCATGCCGGTTCCCGATTGGAGAGCGAGAGATCCGGGGGCGGAGCCAGCGGTGTTCGTGCCGACGCGTCCGATCCATCCGACGAACGTACCGGTTGCGGCGTCATATTTATTTATCGTCTGGCCGCTCATGTTTGCGACGTAAATATAAGTACCATCATCGGTAACACCCATCGGGTTATAGAGGATCCCGGAAGTTCCCGTGCCGTTAGCGTACGACTGTCCGCCGACGCACCAACCGGGAGTTTGGTAACCGTTTTTATTCGGGCTCAGGGCAACGCACTGAGCGTTTAACGAAGCATTAATGTTACTGCCGACGGGACCGATATTACCGGCGCTCGTCCATCCGCCGATCCAACCGATATAGGTCTGTGCCTGGTAGTCATACTTAAGAATTCGGTGCGCTCGGTAATCGACGACGTAAAGATAATGGTGAGTCGAATCGAAGTGGACCGACTGAACACTGGCCGGACCATCGAGTCGGGCGGAAACCGGAGTTTTACCCGTCTGAAACCAACTTTGGGTAGAATCGGTACCGACGAAAGCCGGCGCCGCCGTGAAATCCCAGCTATAAGTACCGGCCGTTACGACCGTCGCCACATCCGTGGCGGTTAGAGTGCGCGGAGACCCAACCGCGGTCGGTGCGAGCCCGACGATATAAAAAGTTTTAGAACCCTGACCGGCGGTAAAGGTAAACGAGGTAATTGGGTTTAAACATTCGGAGTCGTTGTAGAACGCTCCGCCCGAACCCGCACCCGTAAGGTTAGCGGTGATCGAGACGATCGCGTTGGTTGGATTATTATTTCCGTCGAGCGTCTTCAATGTGAAGGGGCCCGCGCAGACGTTCGTTTTCGAAGAAGCGGGAGTCGGGCCGACGATGGCGAGAGCCGATGGGGAAACCCCGATCGCAATCACCTGCGAATCATTCAGAGCCGCGGCGGGATCCGTGATTTTTATCGAAAGGGTTTCGGCCGCCTGGTCCTTAAAGTAGATGGCAGTCGCGCTCGAATTTTGCGGGATACTGATCGTATTACCCACCGGGCTACCCGTGCAGTTCGTCGTGGTAAAGAATGTTCCGGAGGTTCCGGAGAGACCGACCACGTTTAGCAGAGTCGTCGCGCTGGCCGGCACGAGATTGCCGGCATTATCTTTTAATTTTACGTTAAAGGCCGCGGAACACTTTCCGGCGACGACACTCGTGACGGTCGAAGTGAAGTCGATCTTAGACGGGAGGACGTTAATCACCTGCGGGGCGCTCGTCGTCGTCATAATAGACGCGGGATCGAGAACGGAGATACTGAGGGCTCCGGCGACATCATCCTTTAAGTAGAGGTTCGTCGTGGAAGTGCCTGCGAGTAAAGTTACGCTGGTCGGGGAAACGGCCATCGTACAAGCGCTGTCCGAATAGAGTGTGGCAGCCGTGCCGAAAAATCCATTGAGATTAACCGTCGTGTTCGCCGAGACGGGCCCGGTAATTCCCGGGGATCCGAAACCGGCCGTCGTGATGGTAATTGCGGTAGAGCAGGATCCCGATTTTACCGTCGAAGGACCGGTTAAGCTGATCTGGGATGGGAGGACCGCGATCGCTTTCGATCCCGCCGCGAGAACGCTTGAAGCATCGGTCGCGGTAACGGTGACCGTTTCCGCTAGATTATCGAGCATGTAGAAAGTTTTAAGGCTTGATCCACTCGTAAACGTAATCGTGGCTCCGTTGGGTGCCCCGGCACAGGCACTACTTGCGTAGAGCGAAGCACCGCTGAGTCCCGAGATCGAGATCGGCGTATTAGCCGTGGCGTTCGAAGGGTTCCCGGCCGCGTCTTGGAGCTGGAAAGTAATGGCGGAGCTGCATCCGTGGGAGATGACCGAAACTGGTCCGTTCACCTTAATTTTCGCGGCAACTCCGGAGGTAATATTGAATGAGTTACTATAGGCTACGGAAAGGGGAGCGGAGTTTGCGACTAATTTATAGCCCGAACCGGTTTTACTCAGTCCCATTCCTGAAAACGTAGCGACTCCGGCCACGGCCGTGACGGGGGTAGTTCCGGAAAGGACTCCATCGGTGGGCGGATTCACGAAAATCGCGAGGGTTACACTCGCCGTGGATGCGGCGCCGGTCGTAACGGTATTTCCTTGGGCATCTTGAATCGAAACGAGAATATCGGCCATCTGGCCTGCGCCCGCGGCGGCGTTGGTCGGTTGCTGGCTGAACGCGAGTTTGGTCGCCGGGCCGGGAATGAAGGTGGCGGGAATCGAAACGGAGGACAGCCCGGATGGAGAAGAAATACTGAGGGTGCGAATTCCGGCGATGGTCGTCGAAATTGATCCGGCGGCTTGGCCCGAAGCGTTTGAGTTCGCTGCCGGTTGGGTGATGGAATCACCGGAGTTCGTGGAACTAAACTGGGGACGCACTCCCGAAATAAAGTTTCCGTATTGGTCGGCTAAGGTAATCGTTACGGCGTAGGAAGCACTGCCGTTCGCGACGAGGGGACCGGCTGGAGCGATCGCAATCGTAGAGGTAATCGGCGAGACGGTCCCCGGACTAATCGTGAAAGTTCCCGAGTCTACCGAGAGGGCAATCGAACCGAACGTCTGCGACGACGTATCCGTTTTCGTAGCCGTGATAATTTTATCTCCCGCTTCCTGGAACGAGAGGCCCGAGAAGGTCGCCACGCCCGAAACGGCGGGCAGAGTGATCGTCCCCCGGATCGTACCGATGGTCGGTGAAGTTGCGGCTACGGAAAGGGTGATGAGCGTATTCGAATCCGGTCCGGCGGTAACGATGTTCTCGTTCGCATCCAGAATCTGAATCACGGGTTGGGTACTGAGGGTGACGCCGGCGGCGGCGCTACCTGGCTGAACGCTGAATGCAAGGTGAGTGGCTTGGCCGATCGGCGTGAATTCTACCGTCGCGGTATTATTATCTACCGTCGTTCCGATCACGAGGGCGGCGCGGCAGGTGTACATCGTTCCGGAGACCAGTCCGGTTAAATTCGTCGAGACCAGGTTCACGTTCGTCACGCGTTTATAAAGGCTGTAGGTCGTATCTCCCGGGACCTTACAAAAGATATTTACTTCATCGGCGTTACTCGCATCCGGGTAGTTAATCCGAACGACCGTACTGCTGATGATATCCGCCGAAGTCGCACCCTTGTAAGGAATCGCGCCAATATCGACTTTATTCGTGTCTTCCTCACCCTTATCGTTCGACGCGCGGACGCGGAAAGAATAGAGTGAGGCATTCGAAAGATTCGTGATCGTGGTGAAGGTAGCGGGAGCCGGAATCGTTTTCAGAAGACGCGGGCTAAAGAAGAGGGAAACGTCGTAGACGTTATAAGCCACCACGGTTGGATCGTAGGAGTTATTCCAAGAAAGTTTTACTTTCGTCGCACCCACGGTGTCGGCGGCAACGAGTCCGGTAAATCCGGAATACGTTACGTTCGTCGTATTATTCGTGACGGAGGGGAGTGCGGTTTCGGAAGGGACGCAGCTCGAAGCGGCCAGCGCGAGAGTGCTTCCGAGAATGAGCATTCGCCCTCGTCTGAACGTGAGCGAAAAAATAGGAATAAAATCATTGAGTGAAAACATAGTTTGACCTCATTACGTACCGCAATTGAAACAACTGAGAGTCCTACATCTCAATAATACCTGACTAAAATAGTTCTTGTACATACATTATCTTATACATCGGTTGTTTACCTAAATGTTGTAGCCAATTCTCAACGATATGATGCGGTTATGAATTACAGTGGGCTCGTTCGGTTTATAGGCGAGGTTCGAGTAACGCAGGTCAATTTGGACACGGTGGAAATTCTCGAGTTGCTTCGTCCAACCGATTCCGAAATCCACTTCCGCTTGTTCAAGCGCGATAATGCCCTTAATCGGAATGTAACGAAGGTCCGCCACGAGATTCGTGCCGGGCTTCAGATCGTAGGTTGCCAGCGTTCCGATCTCGACGGCGGCCAGGTTCGAAAATCCGAACGGACTGCCGTTTGAGAACATCGTTGAGTAGCTCACGCCTAAAAGCGGGGTAAATCTTAGACGTTTGGGTGACATTCGCATGAGGTCGTACGTCACGTCGGCTTTCACGCCGAGGTGGAGCGGGCGATACTGCGACGGGGTTCCGCTCAAACTAAAAACGTTTGCTTGGGCCGCACCCGCTAGGCCGAATCTCGATCGACCCTTCGTGCTCATAAATTCTCCGGCGAGGAGAATACTCTTTGAACTAAAATGGTCGAGCTGGGTCTGAAAGTAACTCAGAGAAGTGTAGCCCGAGAAGAACATGAGTTCTCCCCACTTCGGTGCGATTCGGAATTCCTGGGCGTCGGGAGCCAGGAGTAAAATCGGTTCGGTAATGACTTCGCCGTTCGGGCCGCGGGCGGTCCAGCTCACTTCGCTGAGACGACCGTTTAAATAAGCCACTACCGAAAAGCTTTGTTTTCCGGTCTTTTGCGGCGGCAGGAGGAGGGACCGATCGATCGACAACGACCAACCGGGGCGATTAAAGGATCCGCGGATCTCGACGCTCGGCCGAAGTTTACCGCCCCTCGGAACGAGCGTAACGACGAGTTTCGATTCGCTTATGATGAGTTCTGGAATTGCCGCGGGTGCTACCGAACGACGGACGAGTTCGGCACCCCAAGACGCTTTCGTGCCTCGCGATTTTTCTTCGGCGGGTTTTTTCGGTTCATCCGCAGCGCCGGAAGTGATCGAAAGGAGAATCAACATCGTAGTGAGGAAGATTTTCCCTTTAATCGCCATTCGTTAGATCAGTTTCCATACCTTTACTCATCGAGTTTTAGGCCGAAAACCTTGACGAAATCCGGCGCCAGCGGTTTGACGATCAGGAAAGAGCTAGGCAGGTTCGGCCAGTTGTCTCGAAGAGGATTTTCGCCAAAATAGAAGGGAGCATGAGTGCGTCCTTCACCGGTAAAGAACCGGCCCCACTGAATCCCGACCCTTCGAAACTCCTCGGCGAAATGAATTACGCCGTGCGAGATATTTGGGCGTTGTTGAATACGCAGACCGAGAAGAACGCGAAATTATTGGAAGAGCTGAAACACGCACTCGTGGATAAGAGTCGGAATGCCGAAGCACTCGAACGTGCACTAGAGGAAAATCGAGTACTCCAATCCGATGGAAAACGGCGGGCCCAGATCTATCTCGATGAGGGGCGCCGCCTCGATGCGAGAAGGGCGGAGGCCGAGACTCGGGTGATAAAACTCCGAGAAGAATTCGCGGCTACTTCCGCACGACTCGAAGCCGAAATTAATCACCTTTCGGAAGAACAACATGCTTCGAAATTTATTCGGTCCGAAGACGTGATCCGACTCCAACAGGAAGTTGCCCGTGAAAAAACATTCGGTATTCAACTCCAAGGTGATTTAAAACAGCAAGACGAAATCTCGCGAAAACTTGCCACGGATCTTTCTGAGTCACGGGCGAG
>JANXTV010000205.1 GCA_025352185.1 Oligoflexia bacterium | reverse complement strand
CTTCGCCTGGATCATCGGCTGGGACCTCGTCCTGGAATACGCCTTCGGAGCCGTAACCGTCTCGGCGGCTTGGTCCGGCTATTTTACGTCTCTCGTTACGAAGACCCTCGGCGTGCACGCCTCAGATTTTGCACTCCGGTTTACGAAAGGCCCGTGGGAGCTCGTCACGCTCGCGGACGGAACGTCGGTCTCCGGATATTGGAACCTGCCCGCGACCTTCATCGCGCTCTTTATGTCGTGGATCCTTTTCCGCGGGATTAAAGAGTCTGCGAAGTTAAATAACATCATCGTTTTCGTGAAAGTCTTCATCATTATCGCGTTCATCGTCGTCGGATGGGGCGTGATCGATACGGCAAACTGGATCGCAAACCCCGCCGCGAGCGGACTGGGGAAACTCATTCCGCCCGAAGCGATGAGCCTCCGACACGGCACCGAATATTTAAGCTTCGGATGGCCGGGTGTCCTCACCGGCGCGGGAGTCGTATTCTTCGCCTACATCGGGTTCGACGCGATCTCGACCACGGCGCAGGAAGCGAAAAATCCCCAGCGCGATCTTCCCATCGGCATTCTCGGTTCGCTCGTCGTTTGTACGATCGTCTATATTCTGATGTCCCTGACTATGACCGGGGTCGTGAACTATAAGGACCTCGCCGTACCCGATCCGGTCGCCGTCGGTGTCGACCGAATCGTCGCGCTCCGAGGTTGGTCCCCTTTTGCCGGCACGACCCTCGCCTTCTTTGTGAAATTTGGGGCGCTCGCCGGACTCACGTCGGTGATTCTCGTGATGATGCTCGGCCAGACGCGCGTGCTCTACGCGATGGCGAAAGACGGATTACTTCCGTGGTTTAACCGAATCCATCCGAAGTACCACACCCCCGGGACCGCGACGAAACTCACGGGAATCTTCGTCGCTCTCTGCGGCGGGGTAATGCCCATGAGTTTAGTGGGCGAACTCGTTTCGATCGGCACTCTCCTCGCCTTCGTACTCGTCTGCCTCTCGGTGCCGATCCTCCGAATTAAAGATCCCGACCGCGTGCGCCCTTTCCGAACCCCTGCCTACTGGTTCGTTTCGCTCGCCGGAGCCGCCTCGTGCTTCTGGGTAATGACCGGACTCCCGATGGATACGTGGATCCGGTTATTCGTGTGGCTCGGGATCGGGTTTGTGATTTATTTCACGTATGGGAAGAAGAACAGTAAACTGAGACTTTCTGAACTGGGCCACTAGATTGCAGATTTCTGAATCAGTTCGGTGTTATGGAAATGAGCGTAAAGTTCGAGATGCATATCCAGACCAATCTTTGACTTCGTCGTACACCAGGTTTTACGAGCGAGCCGGTTTAGATTCGCCCGCAGCATCGCGCAGGTGTGATTCAGAGAAAAGATGGGATCGAAGCCTATCTGTTTTAGCTCTCCGAATCCCGCCACTCGACCCCGTCTAGACTTGAAGGCTTCATGCTCTGCCAATGCGAAATGTTTCCTCACGTGAACCGGATATTCAGGATCACAATCGGACCGAAAAACTGCATTTTCCGCGGCGACGCCACGCAAACTATAAAAGAGTCGATTCAGTCCACGTGGTCGTTCATTCTCTATTCGGCCATACTTTTGGAGTGAGACCTCGATTAGTGGATGTCTAGCCGGAATTTTTGAGACTTGAAACCCAAGAATCTCGCGCGTTTCGGCATTTACCGCCAATGAAACGCTGAGTGGTTTACACTTCGTATGAAGACTCGTCACCAGATCATCGAACTGAATTTGGCAAACCGGATTCTTTCGAATAATAGTCCGTCTCCTCTCATTTTCGATCCCCGCCCAGCGGGCCATAAACCGAAATTTTCGCACCACCGTATGGCGACTCACATCTAAAAGCAGTGCCGCTCGCCTCTGACTCACCGCTGAGGAGAGAAGTTGGTATACCTTGTGGTTTAAATCCGGCCGCTTTTGAAAGTAGGTAGGATCACTCGTCTGTGAGGAAAAGTACGTGCAACAACTCTTACACTGATAGCGCTGGATTAGACGCCTACTGCGCTTTCTTGAGTAGAAGCCCGCTCGGACGATCCGTCGGTTTATCGGACCAGAAATAGGCAGTGAGCAAGCTAGAGATGGACAATGAGGTATCTTCATACCCGACAACCAACAATTC
>JANXTV010000193.1 GCA_025352185.1 Oligoflexia bacterium | reverse complement strand
TGCGGGTGTCCCTATTTGGCTTGCGGATGGGTAACGCGTCTATTAATAATCTTTCCTATGAAAAATTTTGTTCGTTCGCTGCCCCTGGGAGTCGTTGCTGCCCTGAGTCTAAGTTTCGTGATCGCTCCCGGCTTGGCGCGTGCGGAAGAGACAGTAAAAAAGAGTCGGCCCCTGAGGAAAGAGATCCGGATCGAAGAACACGTGGAAGAAAAATCGAAACCGGTGGTTACGGCGGACACCACTTCTTCCCTGAGCTCGACCTCGGAATTTAACTTAACCGCGACGGTCGGAGCGGTGGACGGGAACCTGACTTACGGTCCGGGTGTTCAAATCGAGTGGCCCGTGACCATCGAAGGGAACCGCTACGCGTTTGGTTTTCAAACCGCGTTCCTCTACACGACTTACGACAAAACCATCGCGACCGTTCCCACTACGATTAAAGCCTTCGCTATTCCCATTCTCGTCACGGGTAAATACCACATTCCGAGCAGTATCGATTTCCTTCAGCCCTACTTCGCGCTCGCCGCCGGACTTTCTTTTGACCGCGTGAATTCGGAACTGAACGTGCTCGGCACGATCGAAAAACGGCGCGATAACGGTACGCATTTTGTGATTCTCGCGCGTCCCGGGGTCACATTCGGAAACACGCATCGCTGGTTTGTCGAACTTCCATTCGGGGTGTTACAAACCGAATTTTCGATTTTACCGACTTTCGGGGTCCACTTCTAAATTCGGATCCATATCGCCGCGTAAAACGGCAAGATTTATAATTTTTAATTCTATTCAATGAGTTCTGGGGCAAATCGGGACGCCGTTATTGGCATTCGCCTTGCTCTATCCAGAGGCATAAGGAGAATTAAAAATGAATCCCATCAATAAAGACACCCTGGCTGGTTCCTTCGCCGAATTAAAAGGTAAAGCAATGAAACAGTGGGGGAAACTCACCGATAACGATTTCACTGAATTTAAGGGGAATCTCCAGGAACTGAAGGGAAAAATTCAGAAAGCCTACGGATACTCGGCAGAAAAGGCCGAAGAGGAACTCTCTCTATTCGCAAAAAAAGGAACGCACGCTGTAAATGGCGGTCTCGAAAAGGTAAATGACTCGCTTGAGCGTACTAAGAAACCGGAATCGAAAATTTAAATATTTCGTTCCTGCCGATTCGAGTGGCGAATGTGTCTCATCCCGCGTTCGCCGCTTGAATCGTAAAAAATAAATTTTCCCATCCTTAAACGATCCCTCACGGGTTCACCCCTTAGGAGACGAATTATGATTCGTTCTAAATTCGCACGCCTTCTGTTTGCATCGCTCGTCCTCACTGCGGCTTCGTTCCCAATCGCTGCACACGCGGAGGTCGCCGCTCACGCCGAGAGTGGTTCGCCCGCTTCCGTCACCTTAGGGGTTGCGGGGGGGCTAACCGGAGCGGATGCAAAATCATCCGACACCATCCAAAACACCGGCCTTTCCGCCGATCGAAAATTTGGTCTTGGAGGGGCCGTGATGTTCGATAGCCCATTAGCGCCGATGTTTAGTATCGGGCTCGGAGCGATTTATCTTCAGCGGAAGTTTGATATCGGGAACGACACCCTTAGGTTTGAACGAAAAGTTCCGACGTTATTCGTGCCCCTCGAAGGCCGAATCTGGCTCGGTAACCTGCTCTACTTGGGCGCCGGCGGCTTCGGAGCATTTCGTGTCGGCGACCAGACCGACCGTATCGTCACCGGGAATAGCGCGTCGCCTACTTTAAGTACGGGCCAGCGTGAGTCCTTCGAATACGGATTAACGGCCTCGGCTGCATTTACCCTCCCGATCGTGGAGCGTACCGGCTTTACCTTCGAAGCCCGTTACCTTCACGGAATGAAGAACTCGTCGAAGGACGGGATTTACGAGGAGCATATTCGCGATCTCGTCCTTACGGCCGGGATTCGTCTGAGCCTGAATTAGTCTTTAAATATTCACCCAACTTTTAACCAAGGAGAAAAAAATGCGAATGATAAATTTAGGTTTAGTAACCCGGATGTTAGTTGCCCTTAGCCTGACTGGGATTGCTTACGCCGTAGAAACGGTCAGCGAGAAAGCGGCCGACTCCGTTGATTCGGTGAAGACCGACGCAAAAGTCGGGGCACGGAATGCGAAGAAGAAAATGCGGAATGCAACCTGCACGGATGCCGACAAGGCGGACGGAAAATGTGGCGTCGCTCAGGATATGAAAGACTCTGCAGAAAATGGAAGCGACCACGTTAAGCACGAGGCAAAGAAGCTAAAAAATAAGGTGGATTAAAACGTGAAACTTAACCTGATTGAAACGGGAGGTAACCCTATGTCCGAACCTATGAAGAACGAGCTGAACGTCATCCTTAACGATACGAAAAGTCGTCTGATCGCGATTGCGAAGTTCTACAAAAGTGCGGGAGAGCGGAATCTCCATTCGGCGAGAAGCCACGGTGCGAAGGTTATTCTCAGCCTTGCGCGCGAGCACTCGAAGACGATCGAGACGGTAGCGGAACGCGTCCTCTGGACGTTGAATCGACCCCTCGGGAAATTTACGATGTGGATTTCGGCGGTGGACGCCGCGCACCTGAAAGCAAAACGAAAGTCGAAAGTGAAGCACGAGGAGAATCGCCTCGCCGAGACCGAGGTCGTTCGCATGGAAGATGAAGGCGGCCCGGCCTATCCCATGGATGCGGCGGTGTAATCCCTACGCATCGTTTTCGCGGTACCGATAAAGAAGCCACGTGGAGTTTCACCCCCCCCCTTAGAGCTGGAGGAGTGGGGCATCGTGGCATAGAACGCGGGGAGTGCCCCATTTTACCCCGCTTTATATCGGCACCCCTCTTGCTCTACTAAAACGCATATGGGGCGAGCCCCCAGGAAAGGTCATCATGATCAGAGCAGCACTTGGTTTTTTTGTTCTTGCACTCATCGCCATCGTCCTCGGAGCTAATGGAGTTGCCGGCGTTTCGATGGAGGCTGGGAAAATTCTTCTCTTCGTATTCCTCGTCCTTGCTGTTTTAAGCGGCGTCGTCGGACTCGTGACGGGTAAGGGCCCGAAGTCACTTCCATAACCCTCACCTCGATATAATTTAGAAAGGATATTCACATGGAAACTACTTTAAATGGATCCAGCGCTAAGGCCGACTTTAATAAGAAAAAGGGTCACGTGCTGACGACGTTCGACAGCTTGAAAGAAGACGCGTCGTCTAAGGCAAAAGACTTTGCCGAATCGATTCACCTCGACGAACACATCGAAGAAGTGAAGGGGTTCGCCCAGTCCGCGATCGCGTTCGTAAAGAGACGCCCGATTCTCGTTCTCAGCGTCGCGTGCGCCGCCGGCGGCATCGCCGCCTGGGCCATCGCATCCCGGAAAAAGGCCGTTTAACTTTGGAAACTCCATTCGCCCGACCGGCGAAACGGTTTTTTTCGGACCTGCAAGCACGCTTTCAGGCCCAACCGATTCGCACGGTCGGCGAGATGGTCATTCTGGGCTATTTTGCGGTAAGTTTCTTCCGGAAGCCGCAGCGGGCAGCTGCTCGAATCGTGGTTCAGGGAGTACGGTCCGTTTTGGTAGCGGGACTCGTGGAGCAGGTCTTTCGGTCCCCGGGTAAGAATCCGAATTTAAAATAAAGTCGATTCAGTTTCTGTTTAGATCAGGACTCGAAAAGTGGGGCGCATCGCCCCACTTTTCGTTGGTCCTTCGATTGCAATTCGTTGGTGCATGTATAAAACAAAAAACAGCATTTCGGAAAAAGTAAGAACTCAGATGGTCGATCTCCTCCAAGGCCATCTGGCAAATTCACTCGACATGGCATCGCAGGCGAAGCAAGCGCATTGGAACGTGAAGGGGCCCGATTTCATCGCCCTCCACGAGCTCTTCGATAAGGTGTACGAAGATACGGCTAGCTACGTCGATACGATCGCCGAGCGCATCGTCCAGCTCGGCGGGATCGCCGAGGGAACATTAAAGGCGGCGGCGAAGCGCTCCCAGTTACCTGAATATCCTCCGAACCTATCGGCGGGGCACAGTCACGTAAATGCCCTGGCGACGACGCTGGCGAACTACGGCGAATACGTGCGCGACGGAATCGGTAAATCCGAGGAGTTAGGGGATAAAGCCACGGCCGACATCTTTACGGAGGTTTCCCGGGGGATCGATAAATACCTCTGGTTCGTCGAAGCCCACCTCCAGGGTGAACGCTAAAAGAGTGATTTACCGGGACCACGAGCGGATGATATTTTTAGGGACATGAAATCCTTCAGATCATCCCTCGTGGCTCTCGGTATTATTCTGGCGTCCTCCGGGTATATCCCGTCAACCTATGCCGCCGTAGGAGATTTCCGACTCTCGGGCGGGCTAGGGATCGTGACCGCGTCGAACTCATCGGGTACCGATTTATCCGCCGGGCTCGAGTTTGAATACCGCATGCATGAGTTCATGGGACTCGGTGGATTCGGCACCTATGTATTTTCTAATCCCGGATTCACGCTCGTCGGTTTACCGGAGGTCTTTCTCCATCCATTAGCCGGCGATTGGTACGTCTCCGCAGCGCCGATCGTGGAGTTCGGCGGCGGTCTGGGTACGCATTGGGGTGCCCGACTGGGAACGCGTATTCCGTTCTCGATTGGCGCGCTTTCGCTGGTTCCGCAAGTCTCTGTGGACTTCATTAATGGCGGAAAACTCTGGAGCTTTGGGCTCGGGATTTCGATCTAGGGACCTGGTTAGTTACCCGGCGGTTGTCTCCGAGTCGTGTTTAAATCCATGGACTCAAGCTTCCGGTAAAGAGTTTTTCGGTCGACCTTCAGTATTTTAGCGGCCCGGTCCTTTACGAAATTAACTTGGGCGAGCACGTACTGAATATACCGTGATTCGACGGTCGCAAGCGAGACCAGCTCACCCGGGGTGAGTAACGGTCCACTCATGAGTGCGGCCGCCGCGGCGGGCTCACGGATCGAGGCTCCCGACGGGACTTCCGGTTTTACCGAGGCCGAAGGTGCCGATTCCAAGAAGGCGGGCAAGTTTTCGTCATGGTCCTTTAAAAGCTGGGCAATCATGGCGCCCTCCTGCTCCTCGGAAATCTGGACTTCTTCCGGGGCGAGGCCCGCGAGGGGAAATTTCAGGTGCTTTTCTCTAATCTCGGGTCCGTCGCAGAGTACGACGGCGCGTTCGATCGTATTCTCGAGTTCACGGACATTTCCGGGCCAGGCGTGGCGGAGCATGTACTCGAGGGCTTTTTTCGAAAATCCCTTCACGGAAGTTTCATTCTGCTTCACGAACCGACGGAGAAAGTAGTCGGCGAGGGGAAGGATATCTTCCTTGCGGTCTTTAAGGGACGGCACGGTGACCGGAATCACATTTAATCGGAAGAGTAAGTCTTCGCGGAAGCGGCCTTCTTTTACCTCGTCATTTAGATTTTTATGCGTCGCCGAGAGGAGGCGAATATTGATATCGCGGTACTGGTTTTCGCCGACGCGTTTAATCTTCCATTCCTGGAGAACCCGGAGAAGCTTTGCTTGGAGCGAGAGGCTAAGGTCCCCAATCTCATCTAAAAATAAGGTGCCTCCATCGGCCTCCTCAAAGAGTCCAATTTTTTCTCCGTCGGCGCCAGTAAAGGATCCCTTCGCGTGACCGAAGAGCTCCGATTCAAGCAAAGCCTCCGGTATCGCCGAGCAATTAATGGCGATAAACGGCTGGTGAGCTCGTTTACTCATGCGGTGAATTTCGTGCGCAATAACCTCTTTTCTCGTTCGGGGCGACAGCGGAACGGGAAAAGAGGTTATTGCGCACGAAATTCACCGCATGAGTAAACGAGCTCACCAGCCGTTTATCGCCAT
>JANXTV010000186.1 GCA_025352185.1 Oligoflexia bacterium | reverse complement strand
TCGCGAACTGATCGAAGCGGAAACGAATATCCGGATCGGTACGAAATACTTAAAGAAACTGATCGACCGATTTAAGGGAAACGTTTCACTCGCCCTTTCCGGCTATAATGCTGGGCCGACGGCCACCGATCGCTGGGTCCGCGAAGGGCGAGCGGCGAAGTCCTTCATGGAATATGTCGAACAAATTCCATTTAAGGAAACCCGCGAATACGTGGGAACCATCTACAGAAATTACGTTTGGTACCGATTTCGCTTAAAAGGGGAACGTGTAACCAAGCCCGAACTCTTCTGGCCGGGACCGGAAACGCCGCTAAAAAACGCCCCGCTCGAGAAGACCCTCACTCCCGCGAATTGACGCGGCGTAGGATTGCCAAGTCCTCCCCCGGCTGAGATGACCGGATCCAGAAAATGAGGGCCTTTCGAATGAACCTAAGCCAACTCCGTTCTCTCCTTCTCGTTATTTTTTTCGGCACTTCCACTCTCGCCGTCGCCCACGATCACCGGGACCACCTCTGGTCGGGAGATTCGCACGCCTATAAAAGTTTCCGCGATGCCGCCGCACCTTCCGCCGTAAACGGCAAAGGACTCACGGGTAAGAAACTCGGGTCGACCTGGCCGTCGGGTGGCCAGCCGGCGCCGACCCCGAGTCCGACGACTCGCGCGCCACGCACCTCGACCATCGATTCTAAATACCTCGATGATTCGCTCGTCATTCTCTCGGGAGAAAAAGACGTGGTTCTCGCGAATCGCGGGAAACAGGCCGGAAAATTAGCCGCCCGTAAGTTCCTCCGCGAAGAATTCGAATCCTTCGGCTACACCGTGACCGAACAGGCTTATGGATCGGGCACGAATCTGATCGCCGAACGCACCGGAAAATCGGGAAAAGTGCTGGTCGTCTCGGCCCACTACGACTCCGTAAATAACGCCGGCGCCGACGACGACGGCACGGGAGTCGTGACGATGCTCGCGACGGCGAAACTTCTCGATAAGAAAGCGCTGAAGCACACCGTTCGATTCGTGGCCTTCGACGAAGAGGAACTTGGCCTCATCGGAAGTAAAGCCTACGCGAAATCACTGAAAGGCGAAAAAGCGAATATTCTCGGCGACGTCCAAATGGAGATGATGGGCTATAACGCGAAGAAAGACGGAAAGTTTCACGTCATTTCGTGTGATCGCGCCGATTCGCAGTTCATGGTCGACGCTTTCGAGGCCGTCGTAAAAAAACTCGATACGGGCCTCGTCATCACTCGCGCGTGCACCGACCGAAGTGACCACGCGAGCTTCTGGAACGAAGATATGCCCGCGATCGTCATGTCGGAAAACTTCTTCGGAGGGGATGCGAACCCTTGCTACCATAAGAAGTGCGATAAAATGGACCGCATGCACATGGATTATTTCGAACGGGTCGCCGAAGCGTCGGCGAATCTCGTCGCATCGATCGTGTTAGAGTAATTCGACCGAGAGCTGAGAATCTCGATTCGAACGAAAAGGCCTCGCTTCCTTACCGGAGCGGGGCCTTCTCATTTTTCTTATGCTTCGGATGTTTCACTCGCTCGGGATCAAATCCACGACCGAGGGCGTGACTACTGAGTCTCTCGTGAATTTCGTGGAATTCAGCGTGCAGGGATTCGAGCTCCTGATCACTCAACTCCTCGAGATTAACGAGTTCGGTCCGTGCCCCTTTTACACCGCGAAGGAGTTCGTTAAGCTTTAGATGAATTGCCGATGCGTCGCGGTTCTGGGCATTCTGAATGAGAAAAACCATCAGGAAAGTAATGATCGTCGTGCTCGTATTAATCACGAGCTGCCAGGTATCCGAATAATGAAAGGCTGGACCCATCAGGGCCCAAATGACGATCGTCAGTAAGGCGAGTAGGAAGGCCGTCGGAGTGCCGACCGAATGGGAAACTTTCGCAGCGAGGATTCGAAATTTTTCGCGCATAAATTAAACCTGCGCTCGGATTTAGCATTCGTCAATGGGTACCGAAAACCCCGGAAAAATGGTTTAACCTTATTATGAATTCGTGGAATGCGGTGCTGAGCTCAGCCCTATTCGGGGTGGGTCTCGGGTTTTCGTTCGGACCGGGGGTCCTCCGGCTTATCGACCTTTCCCTCACGGGAAATATTCCCCGTTCGCTCGCTTTTG
>JANXTV010000184.1 GCA_025352185.1 Oligoflexia bacterium | reverse complement strand
ACGCAACCGCGAGGAACATCGCGGCGAGCGACACTTCGAGGGTCGTAATCGCCCCTCGCGCGAGAATTGGCAGGAACGTAATGTAGAGCTGGATCCGCTGCTCAAACGTCCGTTCGGAATTTATCGAGCTCTTAAAGTACTCGTACATCGTCGGCGGTTCGAGATTCTCACGCTTATCATTAAAGCGAGCGGCCATCAGCGAATTCCAGAGTCCGTACCGATCGTAGATGCGGTGGAGGTCGCCATTTCTAATCATCGCATCGAGCGCGGAGTTCAGTTGCTTCAGGAGCTCGGGATTCTTTTTCGAAATTCCGATTCCGTATTCAATCGATCCGATCGGCTTACCGACGGCCTTTAACTTCGGGTTCGGACCGGCGTTATAGAGAGCGAGGGGAGCGTCGAGGAGGACGGCGTCGATACGGCCGTTCGATAGATCTTCGTAAGACGACGGTTCAGTGTCGTACGTGACGATCGTAATCCCGCCGAATTTTTCGAGTAGCTTCGCCGAGAGGGAGTTCTTTAAGGTGCCGACGCGGCGTCCGCGCGCGGATTCGAGCGAGTCGAGATTATTTTCTTCTTTCCGCACGGTGAGCTGGAGGAATGTGATGAAATACGGGTCCGAAAAGTTAATTTCGCGTTTCCGTTCGTCCGTAATTTCCAGCCCGTTTACGATGACGTCGTAATTTCCGCGCGCGAGCCCCGGAACGAGTCCGTCCCACGCATTATGGACGAGGATTGCCGGTCGGCCGATAATTTTTGCGACGCCCTCGAAGACTTCGCGTTCGAACCCGATGATCTTTTCTGGTTCCTTCGGGTCCTGGAATACGAGGGGTGCGCCCGACTCCGTATCGGCTGCCCAGCGGATGGGTTCGGCAGCCACGCCGGAGGTGGCAAAGCCACTGAACGCTACCGCGAGCGCGATTGCCGTTCGGCTGGACGAAGTTAAATGGAGAGCAAAAGATTTAAGCGGCTTGAAAAAATGGGTTCGATTTTTCATCAGAGGAACTTCCGGAGAAACTGACGAGTGCGGTCGTCTTTCGGGCTCGAGAAAAGTTGGTCGGGAGCGCCGATTTCGACGATCGAGCCCTCTTCCATATAAACGATTAAATCGGCGGCATCGCGGGCGAAGCGCATTTCGTGGGTGACCACGAGCTGGGTCATGCCTTCTTGATCGAGGGCTTTCATCACGGCGAGCACCTCGTCAACCAGTTCGGGATCGAGGGCCGAAGTCGGTTCGTCGTAGAGCATGACGGCGGGCGAGAGTGCTAAGGCGCGGGCAATCGCCCCGCGCTGGGCTTGCCCCCCGGAAAGTTGCAGCGGCATTTTATCTTTATGCGCAAGCAGCCCGACTTTACCGAGGAGCGCTTCGGTTTTCGTAACCGCTTCGTCACGACTCATTTTCTGCACGACCGTCTGGGCAAGCACGACGTTTTCAAGCAGACTCATGTGCGGAAAAAGTCGGAAGTCCTGGAAAACCATTCCGCAGTGCTGTCGGAGTGCCTGGGCTTTTTTCTCGTACCGAGCATCGATCTTTTCTAACTTTGATTTCCGGGCAAGCGAGTGGCCGGCGATTTGGATTTCACCTTCATCGAGGACTTCGAGGCCGTTTAATGTTCGAAGTAGAGTGGATTTTCCGCAGCCCGAACGTCCGATAAAGCAGATCAGCTGCCCGGGTTCAATATCGAGATCGATCCCTTTCAGGACTTCGTGATCATCGAAAGATTTTTTAAGGCCCCGAATCGAAACAATACTCATGAGGATCCGCCTCGCGCGTGTTTACCCGAAAGCAGCGCGAACGGTCACGAGGTTTCTTAGGCGGACTTAATGGGAGGAGCGAGCCCCGCCGGTAATCAGGACTTTCAGGTCCATTTCGAATAAAATTTCGGCTTTATTCGGGTGAATATTCTTCATCACGATGCCTTCTCCGAAGGTCGGATGAGCGAGGCGATCGCCGATATTCAGCTGGAGCTTTGCGTTATAGGTGTTCAGCGGGCGATCTTT
>JANXTV010000145.1 GCA_025352185.1 Oligoflexia bacterium | reverse complement strand
CTTCGCGAACTGAAAGCCCGGAGTTACCGCGATGGGCGGTGCCGAGGGTTTACCCGCATCCGCGACCTCGACTTTACCGTGCATCACGGTGAGTGAGGTCTTCGGCGGTTCCGTCGCTACCCCAGCACTATCTTTTGCCGGAAGGGCCGCATTCACCACGAATTCAGTACCGCGAACCCCCATGGTGGCGGCCTTCGTTCGAATGGTAAACTTCCCCTTACTCGAACTGATTTTCTCGTTAACCGATGCCCGCACGGTACCGTAGTCGAGCGACATGTCGACTTTACGATCTCCGACATTCCCGGCTTGGACTTGGTAATCGTTTACCTTAAAGAGGGACGAAGGCCCGAGGTCCAGGATCGTTCGGTCCGTCATGAGGAGTTTTACGGCTCCGTTACTCCCCGTATTTAAAATCGTTCCCTTAAATAGTTTGTCCCCGGATTTTAAGAAAGTCATTTGGGTGCCGGTGCCATCTCCCCGTACGAGTACCTTACCGGTTACGCTTACCGCTCGGGCGATATAGTCGTCGGCAGCCAGGCTGGATCCCGCCGCAAAGAGCGCGAGCGTGAACGCAAAATAGATCTGAGAACTTTTTCGGTCGTTTTTCACAAACGTGCTCCTTAGGATAAGACCGTAGTAGTAGGTAAAAGTTTACCAGACGCAACGCGCAATACACAAGTAAGCATCTACTGACGTCTAATGTTTAGTCGGTTTCGCGAGAAGATTTGCAAAGCTCTAAACGCAGGATAGCATTAAGACTCATGAAATTGATTTCTAGCTCGAAGGAACGGGCTCCCTATCTTCGATCCTTGCTCGTCATCCTCACGGTGGGTTCTATCGGACCCATGTCGAGCGCGACCGCCGAGATCGCAAATGAACTCGAGCCCGACTACGCCGAAGCGGTGCTCGAATATAATTCCCAGAAATACGATAACGCCTTAAAGCTCCTCTCCGAAATCCAGAAGAAGGCGCCGAAGACGGTAGAAGTCCTCGAGCTAAAGGCGATTACATTTAAGGCACTCAAGGACGAAAAAGGCGCCGCGGATGTTTACCGCGATCTGGTCCAGCTGAAGACGAAGGAGGGGAAAGATAAGAAAGAGATTGCTCCCTATGCTTTCGAACTCGGTGTCATTCGTTATAATGAAAAAAACTGGAAGCAGGCGGAGCAGTATTTAAGTTACTCCGCGAAAAACGGATTTAACGTAGAGGTCTCCCGGTTTTACCTCGGGCTGATTCAGTCCCAGACGGAAAATTGGAATCAGGCGGAATCGAACTTTAAAGACACCCTGAAGGGGAATGTCGAAGAATTAAAGCCTCCGGCCCACTACTATCTGGCGCAAGTTTACTTTAAACTCGGATACCCCGCCGACGGATTCGGGCACTTAATCGACGCGAAAAAGACGGCCCAAAAATTTATCGATCGAGAAGATGTTCAACCCGAGTCGAAAAAAATGGCCGAGCAAGTGCGCTCCGCCGCCGACGCCACGCTGGCTCCCTTCGATAAGTCCCAGATGTTCGCTAGTTTTACTTTCATGACGGGCTACGATTCGAACGTTCTCCTCGTTCCTTCGGAAACCACGACGACGAGCGCGAGCGGAAAATCGACCGTGAAATCTCTCCTCTCGGTCGGCGCCGGTTACGCGACTTCACCCCTTCGCACTTTCCAATATGTTCCGAGCGTTCGATTCAATTTAAATAAAAACTTCAATGGCAGTTCCTATTCGGGCGAGTTCGCCGACACGACGTTTTCTCTCTACGTGACGAAGGATGCTTTAGCGCCCGTTTCGCTCGGATTAAAGACGGAGGGAACCTTCGTTTTCCAAACCCAAGCCGACGCGGCGACCGGTGCGAAATCCTATCACCTCTACGATAATACTCTCCTGCTCTCCCCCTACGCGAAGTGGGATTATTCGAAGTCGTGGACCTTCAGCGGTGAGACAGGCTATCGCATTACGAGTTACACCGGAGAAGATACCGTCTCGGAGACTCTGAAGCGCTCGGGCAGCACGATCCTCTTTAAGTTTTCGGCTCAGAATAAACGGACGAGCACGACTTTTAATCCCACCTACGTCGCCCACATCGATCTGACTTCGACGAAAGGGACCGAATACGATTCGACGATCATGGGTGTTCAGCTCGTAAACTCCATGAAGCTCGGAAAGGTCGATTTTACGCAGGTACTCGCGATCGATAAGACGAGTTACGGCACTTCGTCGACGAATCGCAGCGATACTCTAGTCATGCTCGCCCTTCAGGCTTCCAAAAAAATCGGACCGCGGTGGGCGCTGGTATCGTCTGCCGATTATTCGAAGAACGGCTCATCCGATTCGGCGTCCTATTCTTACAATAAGTTTTCCCTGAACGTGGGCGTGGGCTACAGCTTCTAGGAAAAAATTCGTCAATCATTTGGCGAGTCCGTCGGGGTAAAAGCTAGGTCAAATCTGACCCTTTCACGGGCGCCCGAATTCTCGCTAAAATAGAGGGAGTGAAACGGTACCCCCTCTTTAAAGTATTTTTCCTCCTTCCGCTCATGACGACTGCGGGTGGAGCCCTCCTTTTTGCGTGCGCGAAGAACACCGTTTCGGACTCGGCCTGTGGTTCGGGTTCCTACTGCGAATGTGGTACGCCCACGGCTACGGTGGCCGGTACGACGGGCACGGGGAAGATTTTTAAACTCGACCCCATGGTCGACTCGGGAAATTCGGTACTGTCTCCGGGCTCCTCTACGGTCGGAAATTTTACCAGTACTACGACCCTCACGAATTTAACCGGACTCGGCGTCCTCAAGGGAAGTTACGTCGACGTCGTTACCGATAAATGTGTCCAAAACTACGGCGCCCGAAGCGCGACGAACTCCTTCAGCTACTCCCATAGCGACGAACGGTTTAACGAAGTCCAGGCGTACTACCACGGGAATAACTTTCGCTCGGAACTATCCGCGTCCGGTGCGCTCTATCCCTCGAGCACGTTTCTCATGATCGCGAACTGCGACGTTACAGATAACGCGTACTACACGATCGGGCAGGATAATTCTGGCGCAATTATCCCTTACGTCTGCCTCGGAAAGTCTTCTAACTATTCGGCCACCACCACTTTTTCGGACGATTCGGCCGTCATTGTGCACGAAATGCAGCACGGCGTGACCGGGGCGGCGTATTCGACGACCGAAGACTTTAATAAACTGAGTTACGACGAAGCCGGCGCGATGAACGAGGCGATTTCCGATTTTGTGGGTCTGATGCAAGCGGATCCAGAAATCGTTTCGCCCTTTAAGAATACGGATTTCAGCCGTTGGGCACTCGGTCAGTTTTTTACGAGTGGAACGCTCCTCCGGGGGGCCGCGAAATGTCCGATCTGGAGCCCAGATTATCCGGCTTGCGCGAGCTTTAGTAAAACGTCGACCGGTTTTTCGGCGGCAGCCCGACGGGTGAGTTTTGCTTATCCCGACGGACTCGGATGGCCCTATGCGGGGCCCGCCGCGAGCGCCACCCTGAAGGATGTTTGGACCACTTCATCTGGGTTTGAGGAAATTCACCAATCGGCCCCCGTTTTCACGGGCGCACTTTTCGATGTGTTTCTCGCGCTAAAAACTTCCACGGGTGACGGCCCCGGGACGAAGCGCCGACTCCTTTGTCTCGTCATGGAAACGATTAAGGGCCTGCCCAAGTACTCCACTTCGAATCCTTCCCCGGTAACGATGCCGAAATTCGCCGCCGACATGAACACCCTCGCGGGCGCAGGAACTGCGGGAACATTTTCCGGCCCGGAACAAACGTTGATCGCAAACGCACTCGCAGCGCGGGGTCTAACCGGGATTCCGCTCGTAGCCGACGGCTGGGCGAGCGTGGGAGCGGGTACCGTCGCGGCACCGGGAGTTTTCTTCTACGAATCTCTCGCAGTGGGAGTCGCCGATAATCGCCTGAAGGCCGGAGAAAAGGGCGCGATCTGGTTTGATATTTCGAATAGCAGCGCGAATACTGCCGCCGCACCCCTCATTAAAGTGACGAGTTCCGATGCCCGGGTAAAATTCAGCGGCGCCACTCAGAATCCGGGCTATATCAGTAACACCGTGGCCTTTACCCGGTACTCAAAAATTAATGGTTCGAATATCGTCGGCGTAATGAATAACGGAACGGCCGCGCAAAATACGGGAATGACCGTACGGTATTTTGGAAACTCTTCGACTTTAACCGGAGTGAATATCGACACCGCACTTTATATCGAAATCGCCGCCGGTACGCCGTCGGGAACCGTCGTGAATTTTACCGTCGTGGTCGACCCCGTAAATAAGACGTCCACGGCTTCGACGTTAACTTTTCCGGTAACGCTGCAGTGACCGTGTAATGAATCAGAAACTTGCGCTGATCATTTTCGCTTTTGCATTCGTCGTCGCAATCGTCGCCGGTTTTTATAGTCCTTCGGAAGAAGTGAAGCCGGCACCGGCCGAATTCCGAGCAAAACTTCGCGAAACGATTAACCGTTCCTCGAAAGCCCCGAATCCCGCGAAGTCGAGTGAGGCCCGAAATCCTTCGACCGAAGTAAAGGCTCCCCATCCGAGCGCCACCCCATCTGAACCGCTTAACCGTGAATCGTTCTTAAATAAATACGGCGAAAAAATTGGTGTCGTTGCTACGGGAGGGCGCGTGATTCGCCTTGAGGGAACGGGCGTACGCGGAGACGACCTCGCTCCTCACCAAAAGGTGAAGAGCTTTCGCCCTTCGCATACCGGCGATCTCGTTGCCCGCGCTCGGGAGATCCTCGACGACGCTCGAGCGCTCCTCGGGATTTCGGCAGGTATGGAGTTTGGTGAACCGCTCGTGACACCGGGAGAGTCGACCGGTCAGGTGACGTTTAATCAGTCACGCGGAGGAGTTCCGATTTTTCCCGGAGGCACCGTGACGATCTTGATGGGACCGGACGGAGAAATCCGGACCCTCGACTCTTCGATCTATCCGGGCGCCGAGATTGTAAATGCACTCGTCCTTCCCCAGCCGGAGGCGTCCCGAACGATTCTTTACGTCACCGAAGCGGAGCCCCGTACGATCCTTCACTACGCTTACGAAACGATAAAAAAAGGGATTCAGA
>JANXTV010000126.1 GCA_025352185.1 Oligoflexia bacterium | reverse complement strand
TCGACATTTCTTGACCCTACGGTATGATTCTCGAATGGAAAATCTCGAGACTCCTCCCGGAACGCCCACTCCCCAGAAGGTCTACACGGCTACGTTCCGCGGAAACGGTGAAACCTTCGCGGTCGTACTCTTAAAAAATTTCTTTCTTACCGTCATCACGTTCGGGATTTACGCCCCGTGGGGAAAAACGAATCGCCGAAAGTACCTTTGGCAAAATACCGAGTTCGACGGTCAGCGCTTGACCTACATCGGTACGGGCCAGGAACTCGCAATCGGATACACGAAAGTTTTCTGCGCTTACCTCCTTTTAGTTACCGCGGGTAAACTGATTGGATTACTTCCCTCCCCGATTCCCGAGATCATTCGCTTTCCGACTCCTTTTATCGTTCTCGCTTTAATCGGATTCGCGGTTTATTCCTCGCGGGCCTACCTCCTCCGCCGGACACTCTACCGAGGAATCCAATTCGGACTCGATCCCGCCGGCCGCTCGGTTTACGTGAAAACTTTCTTTATTTGGTCTTTTCTCTCCGTGCTCACCTTTGGAATCCTATCTCCTTACCTCGGGAATAAACTTCATACGATTCTGACGAACCACACCCGCCTCGGTTCCGAACCCGTCCGTTACACGGGAACGGATCGCGACGCCTTTCGAATTTTTATTCGCTCGCTCCCGTGGATTATTCTCACGCTCGGAGTTTATTTAATCTGGTACCACGCGAAAATACTGAAGTTCCAAGCCGAGCACACGACTTTCGACGCCGCTCGCGCAAAATTCACGGTGGAAGGAGGAGACATTTTTGTACTCCACCTCGTGAATCTGCTGCTCCTCGTGTGCACTTTCGGACTCGCGCTCCCCTGGATCATCGTCCGCAATATGGAATTTGCGGTGAACCGAACGAGTCTCATCGGAGACATTGATTTTAGCCGTATCGTTGCCCGACCTTCGACGGGAAATGCGGCCGGGGACGCGTTCGCAGGCATTCTCGATGCCGATCTCGGACTCTAAATGGCGATCGAATACTTTGATGGGAAATCGGGCGAACTTCACACCGTTCGCCTCGAATTCGATTCACATAAGAAACCGTCAACCCTAGAGATCTTCGTCCTTCCTCGTGGGGAATCGCTCGGCAGCAACTCCGAAAATTGGCTCATTTCGGATCTCCTTCTCGAGGATTCCCATACCGGCACGGATAGCCGAGTCCATCTCCGAAATCGCTCGATCGAAGGGGCGATGCTCACTTGTTCCCGCTCGGAACTTCCCGCGGGACTCGAAGCCGAACTCCACCGGGCGAGTCCCCTCCTCGCGTTTATCAACTCGAAGCGGCGTCTCCTGTTTCCGCTATTCGGGTTTGCGCTCCTTTCCGCCACCGCCGTCTATTTCGGCTTACCGTGGATCTCTACCCGTATCGCCCAGCGGATTCCGATGAGCTGGGAAAAGGCGCTCTCCGATAACCTCGAGGGGAACCTCTGGAAACAAAATCGCGCGATGAATATTGCAGCGGCGCCAGCATTAAAAGCCCTCCTCGCGCGCTTGTCTCCGGCCCTTCCGGAAGGGGGACGGAATATCGCCTTCGGGCTCTTGGTCGTGGACGATTCTACGGTGAATGCGTTTGCCGCACCCGGGGGCCTCATGCTCCTGAACTGCGGGTTGATTAAACAGGCCGACTCCCCTGACGAAGTCGCGGGAGTTCTTGCCCACGAAATGCAGCACATCATCTCCCGTCACGTTACCGCGGGGGTCGTTCGGATGCTTACGCTCAGCGCGATTTGGAAAATGACCTTGGGTGATTTTTCGTCCGCACTCGAAATCAGTCCGAATACGATTCTGGGAATTGCGTCCCTGAAATTTAGCCGCGAAGACGAGGCGGAAGCTGATCGAGGCTCGCTCGAAATCCTTTCGCGAGCGCGAATTTCGTCTGCTCCGATGGCCCACTTTTTTGAAAAGATCGGCAAAGAAGAAAAGAAGGGTGGAAAGTTCATGCAGGGACTCAGTAAACTCCCATCGACCCACCCGGCTACTCCCGATCGGATGACCCTCTTCAGTGCCGGAAAAAATTCGCCGACCGTCGGAGAGGTCCTCACTCCGTCGGAATGGAAAGAACTTCGAGCCGCTTGCGGGGCAAACGAAAAAACCGGCTATCCATTCGATGATGAATAGCCGGTCGAACTTTTTTTCTCGGTTTTATTACTGATTCAGAATGTAGGCGAACATCAGCGGAGCAACGATCGTCGCATCGCTCTCGACAATATAGCTCGGCGTCGTCACCGAGAGTTTACCCCAGGTGATTTTCTCATTCGGAACGGCTCCGGAATACGATCCGTACGAGGTCGTCGAATCCGAAATCTGGCAGAAGTAGCCCCAGAGGCGAACGTCTTCCTTTTCAAGATCCTGGCGGATCATCGGAACCACGCAGATCGGGAAGTCACCGGCGATTCCACCGCCGATTTGGAAAAATCCGATCGACGCCGTTTTCGAAACGCCCAGGTACCATTCGGCAAGCGAGGTCATGTACTCGATTCCGGAACGGACGGTATGGACGTTTTTCACCATGCCCTTCAGGCAGTAGGACGCGTACATATTCCCGAGGGTCGAATCTTCCCAGCCCGGAACCACCATCGGTAGGTTCTTCTCGGCGGCGGCGAGGAGCCACGAATCTTTAGGATCGATTTGGTAGTGTTCCTTAAATTTACCGGCGAGAAGCGCGCGGTAGAAGAATTCGTGCGGGAAGCACCGCTCCCCTTTCGCTTCCGCCGCCATCCACTGCTCTTCCATGATTCGCCAGATCTTCCGCATTGCCGCTTCTTCCGGAATGCACGTATCGGTGACGCGGTTTAAATGCTTATCGTAAAGGCGCTGTTCGTCTTCTTTCGTAAGGTCGCGGTAATTCGGTACGCGTTCGTAGTGATCGTGGGCGACGAGGTTATAAACGTCTTCTTCGAGGTTCGCGCCGGTACAGGAGATCGCGTGGACCTTTCCCTGGCGAATCATCTCGGCGAGTGAAAGTCCCAGCTCCGCGGTCGACATCGCGCCGGCGAGGGTCACCATCATTTTCCCACCCTGCTCGAGGTGCTTATTATAACCGTCCACCGCGTCCATCATCGCTGCGGCGTTGAAGTGACGGTAATGGTGCTTCATGAATTTCGAAATCGGTCCGAGCGTCTTCGTTGCCATAAGAATATCCTTAGAAAAGCCGTTCAAAGCCCACACCCTGGAGTAAACTAACGCTGAATTCCGGCTGAATAATTAACGAGTGGTAGCCCGTTCTTATCAGAGGTTCGGGTGGTCAAATAGAGAAATATCCCAGATGAACCCCTCCCGGCCGACCCGAGACCATCCGATTGGCAGTTGTTCGTTTGTGTATCGCTTCGAGGGCGCTTAACCGCCCGCTTAATTCGATTAGAGCCAAGGAAACGCATTCTAAGCCGAGTTCATTACCTAATCCAAACGATACAAAAGCGAACAATTGCCAACGCAGTCTTCACCGAAAAATCGGGCGGGGCAATGGGACCACCATACTCTAAATCGCGTGAAGGAGTCCGTCTAAGCGAGCGCCGTATAAATCCGGTGGACGTCGTCGTTATCGTCGATGTCGCCAAGGAACTCGACAGTCTGCTTCTTCTTCTCGGCGTCGGAAACTTCGACTTTATTCTTAGCGATATAGCTGAGCTCAGAAAGCGTGATCACCCAGCCTTGGGCCGCTAGCGCCTTGTTCACCGTATCGAGATCGGTCACTTCGCAGAAAAACCGCGCTCCGGTCGAACCGGCGGGTACATCTTCTGCTTCGAGCGGCTCGACGTTTTGGGCGCCCGACTCAATCGCCGCTCCTTCGATATCGAGTCCCGCCGTAGGTACGGTCGCTTCGATCACACCCAGTCGATCAAACATCCAAGCGACCGCGCCCTGGTTCCCCAGCTGGCCTTTCCGAAACAGGATTCGAATATCCGAGGCGGTTCGATTTTTATTATCCGTGAGGCATTCCACAATCACGGGCACCTGATTCGGAGCGAATCCTTCGTAAACAATCGTTTCGTAGGTGATCGGTTCCAGGAGGCCCGCACCTTTTTTTATCGCGCGTTCAATCGTGTCGCGCGGCATGGACTGCCGCCGGGCCATTTCGAGCGCAGCGCGCAGTCGAGAGTTATTATCTGGATTCGGATCTCCGATTTTCGCCGCGACGATGATTTCCTTCGCGAGTTTACCGAAGACCGCGCCCCGTTTTGACGCGTTTGCTTGGCGTCCTGCATGTTTCCATTGTGCACCCATGTACTTCTTCCTATCCTATGCCCCATGAATCCCGCAACTCCCGTAAACGCTGGCATTACGTCCTTAAACCCCGAGACGGAAGCGGTGCTCCAAGTATACGGGGAGATTTCGGATGCCAACCTGGAGGTCCGTATCGCGGCGGCCGCATCTGCGTTTCGCCGGTCGGCCGACCTCCCGCCGAAACTCCGAATTCAGAACCGGTCCCGGGTACTCCTCGCCATCGCCGCCCGCCTCGAAAAAGGCGCCGACGAGTTCGCGCGTCTCCTTACCCTCGAAATGGGAAAGACCCTCGCCCACTCGCGGGCCGAAGTTTTAAAATCTGCGACGGGATGCCGGTACTATGCCGAACACGGGCCGAAAATTCTTGCTCCCGAACCCCTCACGTTTGATCCGGGCGTCCGGGCCGAACTCCACGCGGATCCGATCGGCGTCGTCCTCGCCGTCATGCCGTGGAACTTTCCCTTCTGGCAGGTCTTCCGGTGCGCGGCCCCGATTCTCCTCTCCGGAAATTCGATGATTCTGAAACACGCATCGAACGTCCCCGGCGCATCGCTCGCGATCGAAAAAATAATCCGGGACTCGCTCACGGAATGCGGTGAAGACCCGGGCGCTTTTTCGTCCCTCATTCTGGCCTCGTCGCGAGTCGAAAAGATCATCGCGGACCCCCGCATCCGAGGGGTGACCCTCACGGGCAGTGAAGGGGCCGGGAAAAAAGTCGCGTCGGCGGCCGGTGCGCATCTGAAGAAGACGGTGCTAGAACTCGGAGGCAGCGATCCCTTCATCGTTTTTGCTTCGGCCGATTTCGAGCGCGCGCTCGATACGGCGGTAAAATCCCGACTCCTCACGAACGGACAGTCTTGCATCGCCGCAAAACGATTTATCATACACGCGTCCCTTTACGACCGATTCCGAGACGGCATGCTCGCGCGTTTCAAGACCCTACGAATGGGTTCCCCCCTCGATGCCGCGACCGACCTCGGACCGCTCGCGACCGCCGCTATTCGCTCGGATCTCCACGCCTTGGTCGAGGACGCCCGTAAAAATGGCGCGGCGATTTCCTGCGGGGGAACGCTTCCCGCCGGAAAGGGATTCTTCTACCCCGCCACGATCGTAGAAAATATTTCGGAAAAATGCCGACTCCATCATGAAGAAGCTTTCGGACCCCTCGCCTCGCTTTACCGCTTTTCGTCGGTCGAGGAAGCGATAAAAGTCGCGAACGGAACGCCGTTCGGCCTGGGTTCATCCGTCTGGACGAAGGATCCCACCGAAACGGAAGCGTGCATCCAGTGCCTCGAGAACGGGCAGGTCTTCGTAAACGCGATGGTCGCCAGCGATCCCCGTATTCCTTTCGGCGGAACGAAGACATCGGGTTACGGACGCGAACTCGGAATTTACGGCGTCCGGGAATGGACGAATCTGAAGACCGTGGTCCGGAGTCCCACGTAAGTAGGCGAGCCCACTCGCCGTAACTGAACTTCTATTCTCGAATGGTCTTAAGCCCCATCCCCTTTTTCGTTAGACCGAAGAGGGCGATTTCCTGATGGTTCGACGGGAGCTGGTGGATGAACACGAGCGATACACCGAGGTCCTGCGCAGTCATTCG
>JANXTV010000054.1 GCA_025352185.1 Oligoflexia bacterium | reverse complement strand
AATTTTTCGGAAGTAATCCAAAAGATGCGGGACGATTTCATCGCGCGAATGCCTTACCGGCGTCACGAGGTTCAGATACCCCGTGGAGACCCGCTGCTTCCGCACCCACTGCCATGACGGCGCATCCGGCCTTTCCTTTTTTAATAATCCACCCGAGGCGGGTGAGTTTTTCTTCCGTCGCGCGAGAAAATCCATCCCCCTCAACCGAGAGGACATCCGGCTTCCACTGTTCGTGGACCCGTAAGGCGTTCACCGATTCGTAGAGCGGCAGTCCGTAGACGAGGTGATTCAAGATCGTCTGGGCGACGCAGGTGATGATGCGAGTCCCCCCGGGCGCCCCGACTGCCAGCCGCGGCTTCCCATTTTCGAGAACGATCGTCGGCGACATCGAACTTAGCGGAGTCTTACCGGGTTGAACCGAGTTGGCCTTCGACCCTACGGCCCCGAAAAGATTACTCGCTCCCGGTTTCGCGGAAAAATCGTCCATTTCGTTATTCAGAAGGATACCCGCTCCCGGAATCACGATCCCAGATCCAAACCACCCATTAATCGTCTGGGTAGAGACGACGACGTTACCCGCTCGGTCCATAATCGAAAAATGGGTCGTCTCCGAATGTTCGGGTAGAACCGGTAGTGCGGACCCGGCCGCCTCGGCCCCGAGTGCGTGGTCGGGATTAAAATTCTTCCGCAGCTCCGAAATGTGCGCGCTCGAGAGCAGACTCTTTAACGGCACGTGGACGTAATCGGGATCACCCATATACCGCGCGCGATCGATAAATGCGCTTTGCATGGACGAGGCAATTCGGTGAATCGATTCCGGCGACTGGAATCCCAATTCTTTTAATGGTTCGGACTCCAGGTATCTTAAAATCTGGATTAAATGGACTCCACCGCTACTCGGAGGAGGCATGGAAACGACTTCGTAGCCGTGAAACATCGAGCGAACCGGAGTGCGCCACTTCACTCGGTAGGCAGCGAGATCCGCCCGGGTAATCCACCCGTTCGTCACTTTTTCGATCGAGTCGGCAATCTTACCGGAGTAAAAACTGTTCCCTTTCGTTTCCGCAATTGATTCAAGCGAGACCGCGAGATCCTTCTGAATCAGGCGATCCCCGACGCGGTACGGTCTTCCCTCCGCGTTTAAGAAAATTTTTCCCGTCTCCGGAAATTTTTTAAGAGTTTCGATCTCCTCGGTCGCCGCATTTTCTAAATACGGATAGACGATAACGCCCCCGTTCGCTAAATCGACGGCGGGCTTCACGACTTTTCTCAAGTCGAGCTTGCCGAATTTTCTGTGAATTTCCGAAAGGCCTCGGACTAGACCGGGCACGCCAGCCGCGTAAATTCCCACGAGAGACTTATCCGGAACCACCTCACCCGATGCGTCGAGAAATACCTTCTCATGGGCGGCTTTCGGGGCACGCTCGCGGAAGTCGATTGCATAAATTTTTCCGCTCTTCGCTTCGCGGTAAAGCATAAAGCCGCCGCCACCGAGTCCGGTCGACTGAGGGCGCTCGACGGAAATCGTAAACGATGCCGCGACGGCCGCGTCGATGATGTTTCCCCCCTGTTTATAGATCGAATCGACGGCATCGGTCGCGGCACTCCCCTGGGTCGAAACGACCCATTCCTTGCCCCAGGCTTCGTGCTGAGCTCGTTCCGAAGGAGAAAGATTTACCGAATAACGCGGTCCCGTCTCCTCGACTTTCCTTTCGGGGGAATGCCCCGCGCATGAAAGGGCGGTAAAACAGACTAAGGGTCCCAGCAGTCGCACGATGAGTTTCATGTCCCCATGCTGCCAAAACCTGGATTGGATTTCACCCTGAGATTCGATAAGCATCCGAAAGTTCCGGGGGGAATGATGCGTCACTTTTTTCTGAAAACCGCACTGCTGTGTTTCGCTCTGATTTTTAGCCTACCGAAGCCCGTATTCGCGGCGAGTGAACCCGATTGGCGTGAGGGAACTCTGATCCAGTCCCCGCGTGCAAATCCGTATTCGTTCGACGCCACAACGCTCGAAACAAATCGCCAAGCCGGCCTCCACCACACGCTTCACTATCCCGTCGATGTTTCGGGATCTCTGATTCCTTGGCGCGCGATCGAGAATCTTCTCGATCACCGGACGAATGATCCGCTCCGGTTTATCCTCGCGTCGGCATTCAAAGAATTTTCGAAGATTCGGTCTACGGATGATTTATTTGCACGAATTGGACTTCATCCTTATCCGGTAACCGAGACCGAAGGGCGGCTTGAAGTCCCCGCCCCACCGTCGGACCATCCCCACGCGCGCATGGGAGTGACGATTCAGAAAATCGATGGCGCGGAAGTCTTTACAGTTTCCTGCGCGGCTTGCCACACGGGAAACCTCTTCGGTAAAAAAATCATTGGAATGACGAATCGGTTTCCCGGCGCGAATGATTTTTTCGTATTCGGGAAAAAAATTGTCTCCCTCGTTCCGGGCCCGGTGTTTGAAGCGACCACGGGAGTGACGCCGGAGGAAACTCGGTTTTACACCCGCTTTCGTACCCGCCTTCGTAGTGTCGGAGCGCGCCCCCCGATTGCCGATGGACTCGATACATCACTAGCCCAGGTTGCCTTATCCCTCGCCCGCCGAAGTGGGGACGAATATGCGACTTTCGACCGTTCTTTCGAGCGGCATCCACGCGATGAACCCCTCTCCCGAATTCCGGCCGACAGTAAACCCGCCGTATGGTGGAACCTAAAGTATAAGAACCGGTGGCTATCGGATGGTTCCGTCGTATCTGGAAATCCGATCTATACGAATTTCCTCTGGAACGAGATCGGACGCGGCACCGACCTCCACGAACTCGAACGCTGGTTAGACGGAAATCATAAAACGATCGAAGAACTCACAACCGCCGTGTTTGCGACCGAGGCGCCGAAATTCACCGACTTCTTTCCCGCGAACCGAATCGATATCGAACGGGCAAAACGCGGGGAGACCCTCTTCGTCGCAAATTGCGCAAATTGCCACGGAACCTACGTTAAAAAATGGAGTGCGAAGGATTCCGAATCTCTACCGCTCCTCGAACGCTTGAAAACGACGGATGTCCGTTATTTTGAGGAAACTCCGGTAGAAGATGTGGGGACCGACCCGCTTCGGTGGCGTGGAATGAAATCGCTCGAAACGGGATTAAACCCCCTCGCGATTTCAAAGAAGAACGGCATTTTTATTCGAACCCAGCACGGGTACGTCCCACCTCCCCTCGTCGGAATTTGGGCTCGCTTCCCCTACTTCCATAATAACTCGGCTCCGAGCCTCTGCGCGGTACTCACCCAGGCAGCGGATCGACCGGTTACGTATTGGGCCGGCGAATCTCAGGACCGCCAACGCGATTTTGATTCCGCCTGCATAGGATACCCGACCGGTGATAATGTACCGAGCGCCTGGAGAAAAAAATCGGGACGTCTCTACGACACGCGGAAGGTCGGTATGTCCCGGACTGGGCATGACGAAGGTATTTTCTTAAAAGGGGGACGAGAGATCTACACGCCCGCCCAAAAACTCGATCTCATCGAGTTCTTGAAGACGCTTTAACTCGGCCGCCTTCGTCGTTTCCAAACGAATACGCCCGCCGCGAGGACCGCAACGGTGCTCAGAATGTACCACTGCGCTTTCGCTAGCTGAGCGTGAATCGCGTCGATATTTCCGGCGACCCACTTTACGGAGTAGATCGTACACGGAATGGATATGATTCCGCCGGCAAGGTCGTGCAACATGAATTTTAAAAGATCGAGACGGAGGAGTCCGCCCGTAAAAACGAAAACCGTTCGGATTCCCGGCATAAACCGCGCGAGGAAAATCATTCGGTATCCGTAACGATGATAACTCGACTCCGCAACCGCGAGTCGTTCGGCCGTAATCGCTTTTCGAAATGGCCAGATCGACAGAACTTTACGCCCGTACTTTTTAGCGATGACGAACATCGTCGCGTCCGTGGCCATGATCGCCGTGATCGCTAGAGGAATAAGTATCGCGTAGTCGGCTTGGCCTTGATAGGCGAGGTAGCCCACGGTAAGGAGAACGAAATCAGCGGATACGGGCGCCCCGAGTCCGGAGGAATAGAGAATTAGAAATACGGCGGGGTAAAAATAGGGATTCGCGGCGCTCAGATAGACCTGAATCCACGGCGGCATGTCGCTTAGTACCCGTCGTGCGGGAGTTCCCGCATTTCACAGATTTTTTCGATCCGCATCGTAATGAGGTGGGTCCACTTTTCTATAAGTGGATCCTCTCCAAATCGATGGGGACGGACCGGACAGTAAGTAAATTTTGGCATAATTCGAAGGTCCCGCGGCTCGGCAATAATCGCGAGTGCGGTCGGAGCCACCTGAGGAACTTCGAGCCGCCCCATGAGGTATTCCGTGCGGGCGATATCGAACGCAGAAAGAAAGGGGTAACTCGAAGGCGGGACCGGATGGTTCGTCACTTTTCGAATATAAATGGCTAAGATCCGGCTCGGCACTATTTTATAAATATCGTCGTAAACTTCGAAATCATGCTGGGTATCGTCCCCCACGAATATAAACAGATCATCCGGATGTGCGTCGACGATTCGCTTCAGCTCTCGAGTTTTAAATTCGCGGAGCGATCCTGCTCCTAATAACGGTTTTAAATGGAGCCCCCCCGACGGAAATCGATTCTTACGAATAAACGATTTAACGTTCGGTCGAAGCACAGAAGGGGCTCCCGTCAGGTATTCAAACGTGTACCCTCGTTTTTTAGCCCAGGTCGAATAAAGTTCCGGCATTCCCGAGAAGGCGTGGGAAGTGAAAAGCCCATTCCAAATACTCGGCAGCGTTTCCCCAACATTCGTAATTTTAGTCGTGTCGTCGATATCGCTGACCACGCGAATTCCGGCCTCGGCCGAGACGACCGAGAGCAATAGAACCATGGGAATGATGCGACTGAAGTTCTTCCGCATATCTGAACGCTACCGTGAAATTCACTCTAAATTAAAGACGCACTTCGTTACTGGGACCGAAGAGGGATGCTAGACGGTTAATGAACGT
The DNA here is from genome assembly GCA_025352185.1 of Oligoflexia bacterium. GTDB lineage: Bacteria > Bdellovibrionota > UBA1018 > UBA1018 > UBA1018 > JACMQW01. Next base: position 3,818 of record JANXTV010000054.1, on the reverse strand, counting down.
GTTTGTGCCCCGTAGTTTTCGGACCGCATCGTTAATAAACGAAGAGTAAGCAGTAATCCGCGTATAGACGCTCCCTTCCGAGCAGTCGGCGGCATCTTCCGGATCGGCTCGGTTCGTCACTCCCCAGAGGAGGAGAGATCCGTTTTGATCCCGAATGAACGCGGGCCCGCCCGAGTCGCCGTGACATGCGCCCTTCCCATTCCTCTGGTCGAGCAGAACCTCGGTTTTTCCAAACGTCGGTGAATCGATGAGGGCATCCACCTTACGTAAGACCCCGGCTCCCGAGCCCCCCTGCGAGTTCATTTGATTTACTCCGTAACCCATGAGGACAACCGAACTTCGCGCCCGAAGCGGCGTGCGCGCCGGAAGAAGTTTTGCCGCCCGATAACCGGTGGGCAGCCCACCCGAGAAACGAACGACGGCGATATCCCCTTGATCCTTTCCGCGCGAGGCAAGTCCCTTCCATTTGGGACTCGCCATCACTCCCGTCACCCGGTGGATGTCGACCGCGTTTCCGTTTAAATCGTTTCCGAAAGCGATCAGTACGTTACTTGGGTCCGTCGCATTACCGAGGGTTTCCGTCACGCAGTGGGCGGCGGTGACTAAAATATCCGGGGCTAAAATCGACGCCGTACACATCGCGACCCCTTCCGGAGATCGTTCGAGTAATCCAACCGTCGAGACCGCATCCGGGTCCCGCTCCGAAACATCGATTCCCCCAATAATGTCGACCGCATTTTCACCCGCATATAAAACTTTCGAATTTCCGAAGAGCGAAAAGAGACCGATACCAACGAGTAAAATACGTGTGGAATGTGAGCGAAGCATAACAACCTCCATGGTGTATGAAATCGACGTGATTCTTCGAATCGAGTTCGAAAATGTAGGGGTGGGATTTTTTCGGTAGAGAAAAACCCCGGTAATCCGAGGTCCTGCCGACGCTAGCCATTCAGCAAACTCTAAGCCAACCGCTTAAGACGTCGATTATTCGTAAAAATCCGAATGATCCCCGATACGTGGCTCCAAAATCCGACTGGGGTCAGAAACACCCTTTTCGAGAAGTCGGTGCCACGATAGTGCGGAAATGTCCCTTTTATGGCTGGTTTTTAAGGCTATAACCTCTAGATTAAAAGAATGAAGGACCAGGACTTAAGCGGAATGGACAAGGCCACCGACACCGAGTCGGCTTGGGAGAAAGCCGTAAGGAAAGTCGCTCGACGCGAACGGTCTTCGTACGAGATTCGCGCGTATTTATCGTTACAAGGGTTTACCCCCGAAACGATCGAATCAACTCTCACTCGCCTCCGCGCCGTAAAATATCTCGACGATCATCGACTCGCCGAGGATCTTATTTGCCGGTTAGGGCATCGTGGAAAGGGACTGACTTATATTCAGAATCGCCTCGAAGTAAAAGGCCTCGCCATTCCAGACGAACAAGTATTAAAACTTCTCGCGGCGAGCACCGGGAAATCCGACATCGAGCGAGCTTCGGAACTACTCCGACGTCGTTACCCGAATCTCGCACTCGACCCCCATTTAAAGAAACGAGCCGCTTCTTTTCTCATCCGTCGCGGTTTCGACCCGGGTATCGCGCTCCGTGCCTCTGGAGTAGAACTAGAAGAAGATTCGGGCGCCTAGTTGATAGCCCGCCTCACGCGTGGGATCCACGGGAGTTCCGAGATACCCGCCGTAAATCCGGAGGAATCTAAAATCGAGAAAGATATTCGCTTCGACTTGGGTTCCCGATGCCCCAACTCCATCGGGATCGTTGGTACCGGCTAAATACTTGCGGTAACTCGTTTCAATACCGCCCTTTTGGTGAAGGTAGAGAGTGATGGACGCTCCGTAGACTGCACTCCGGAACGTTTCACCTTCGGACTGCGATCGCATGCCCGCGAATAAAGTGAGGTTCGTTCCCTGCTGGTAAAGACCAAATACCCGAACATTAAATAGCGCATTATAGCGTTTCGGTTCATTTTCCGCTTCGAAGGTGAGACCAAATATTTTAGCAAACGCACCCAATTGGACTCGCTGATCTCGTTCATCTTTAGGTGCATTTAAGAATCGGTAATCTCCCGAAATATAAAACTCGTAAACCGTGGGGGTATGCATCGCTAGCCAAAGATCACGCGTCCGCATCGAATCACGCTGCGAAATCCAGTCGCTGAGATTCCATCCCTTTTTCGCTTGAGCTTTCTCGTCTTGCTTCTTTACGACGAACGTATAGCTTTCGTCCGAAAACGCAGCGGTACAAAACAATAAAGAAGTAATCCCGGCTCCGAGTAAAATTCGAATGGTACCCATCCCTCGATTCTAGACGGGTATAGGAATATTTCAAGGACCGGAGCTACGCCCGCTTACGTTCCGTTTGGGGCGAATCGAGAGAAGTAGCAACCCGGTTCCGGCCACCCTTTTTTGCCTCATACAGTGCCGCGTCCGCTCGCTTCAGAATTTCTGCGGCGGTGCCTGAACCATCGAAACTAGCGATTCCGATACTCACGGTAACTTTTCCGAGAGGTTGTCCCTCTCCGAAAGGGATCGGACTTACCGCTATGGCGATCCGAGCTTTTTCCGCAAATGCAGTCGCCGTTTCGGGACCCGCATTAGAACAGATTACGACGAACTCCTCGCCGCCGTATCTCGCAACGAATTCGGATCGGCTCGCGCAATCGCGAATCACCGCGGCGACCCTGCGTAGCGCCTCATCGCCGGCGGGATGGCCGTTTCGATCATTAAAATGCTTAAAGTGATCCACGTCGAAAAAGAGGACTGAATAGGGTTGATTCTTAATCACCGCTCGTTCGTGTTCGAGCCGGTGCCGAGTCGTAAAGGAGCGAAAATTAGATAAGCCAGTCATCTCGTCGGTAAGTGACTCCGCCTCGAGACGAGAGGATTTTTGTCGTTCTTCGGTGACATCTCGCGCGATGATTTGGAAAACCTCACAGTAATCGGCGAGGGATACCTTCGCGCAAGAAAACTCCACCCACCGCGACTGAAAGGACTGCATTTCGAGCGGCGGAGCGGGCACCTTTCCCTTTTCACTTCGGCGGAGCCACTCGTGGATCATCTCGCCCGTAGGAGTATCGAAGAGGGATGCGAAGGAAATCCCGCGCGGGGAATGATCACTGCCGAGCAAGGCTTGAACGGCGGCATTCGTTTCTAAAACTTCTAAATTTCGTATATCGACGAGAAAAATTCCGTCGTTCGAGCGATCAAATAATTCCGAATAATTTGCGAGATCTGCAAAGCGTCCGCCGACGAGGCGGCCTTCGAGTTTTTCCCGCGCTAGGGAACTCGGCCGGGAAAGGGGCGACGATGTAGCTATTTTCGATTTTCGTTTGACCATCTCTAAGGCTTTTCGAGCGTTTCGGCCCTTCGCCTTAGGGAAAATCATCTCCGTCAACCGAATGCCGATTTAGAAACCGAATGCCGATTTAGAAAATGAATGCCGATTTAGAAAATGAAAAGACGTCGCGGGAAAGACCCACGACGTCTTTTAAATTGGTCGGGATGACTGGATTTGAACCAGCGACCCCTTGCACCCCAAGCAAGTGCGCTAGCCAGGCTGCGCTACACCCCGATGCTTCTTTGGTTATCCGAACGCCGGGACCGTAATCAAGGAAACTATTTAGGGTATAATGCCCCACATAAGATCTAACTGTCGAATTCAGCTCGACTAGGGTCTTCTATAAGGACCCACCGAACCCAAATTTAAAAGGTTAGTATAAACTAGCGATACTTTTTATAAACTAAACGTTTAAATAATATCTCAATGTTTAGTGCGGCGTAGTGGATCTGGGGTCCCGACGATTGTCGGC
>JANXTV010000035.1 GCA_025352185.1 Oligoflexia bacterium | reverse complement strand
CTGAGCACGCTCCAACGAAATGCGGCCGATAGCGCCCCCCAGTTCGGAGACCGGAGCCAGTACCAGATCGACGTGCGGAATCGTGACGACGCGATTCTCTCGAGCGTACGATGCGCTGAAGAAGGTGCGGATCTCCTCATGGTAAAACCGGGGATGACGTCGATCGATCTCGTACGGGAAATCCACACGCGTACGGGAAAACCGGTCGGAGCCTACCAAGTGAGCGGCGAGTATGCATCGCTCGTTCTCCTCGAAGAAAAGGGCCTGATAAAGTTTACGCCGGCTCTGCTGGAGACCTGGTCGGTCTTCCGCCGCGCGGGAGCTCAGTACATCATTACCTACGGCGCACGTTTCGCTAAAAACATGGGAGTTTAATTTCGATGGCACCGTCTCGTTCGTTTCCGAATTCTGAAGAATTACTTGCCCGCAGCCTGAAGATTGCTCCGGGCGGAGTGCACAGCCCCGTTCGCGCTTTTAAGAGTGTCGGCGGAACGCCCGTTTTCTTTAAGGAAGGGAAGGGCGCGATTCTGACTTCGGTTGAAGATAAAGAATATATCGATTTTTGTCAGTGTTTCGGTCCACTCATCCTCGGGCACCGCGATCCTACCGTTCACTCCGCAGTTCTCGAAGCGCTCGACGGCGGATGGGCCTTCGGAACGTGCGAGCCTTATTCGCTCGAACTTGCCGAATGGATTATCGCCCGGGTAAAACACGTCGAGAAACTGCGTTTCGTGTGTTCCGGCACCGAAGCCGTGATGAGCGCGGTTCGGGTCGCCCGGGCCGCGACCGGCCGAAATAAAATCCTGAAATTTGAAGGGTGCTACCACGGCCACGTCGATTCGCTCCTCGTGAAAGCGGGAAGCGGACTCGCGGGAGCGAGCGCTTCCGATAGCGCCGGAATTTCGGGCCCGATGATTTCCGAGACTTTAGTGGCATCACTCGACGATGAGGAAAGTGTTCGACGCATCCTGAAGGAACACGGACACGAAATCGCCGCGGTCATCATCGAACCCCTACCCGCGAATTACGGACTCCTGATTCAGAGAAAAGAATTTATCCAGTTCGTCGCCGATGAAGTTCGGAAGGTCGGCGCGCTCGTCATTTTCGATGAAGTCATTTCCGGATTTCGGGTCGCGCTCGGCGGAATGGCCGAGGTCCTCGGCATGAAACCCGATCTCGTCACTTACGGAAAGATTCTCGGCGGCGGATTTCCCGTCGGAGCCTACGGCGGTCGACGGGACCTTCTCGACCTCGTCGCGCCGAGCGGGCCGGTTTATCAGGCGGGAACGCTCAGCGCGAATCCGGTGGGAATGCGGGCCGGGCTCGCGACCCTTAAAAAAATCGAATCGGCGGGAGTCTATTCCATTCTCGAGTCACGTACAGAGAAATTCGTTTCTGGCCTAAAGGATCTCTTTACCCGGTCCGACGCCCCGTTCACGGTGAAGCGGCACAGCTCTATTTTCTGGATCCATCCGGAAAATGCGGGTGAACGTAAGAAGGAAATTCGTTCGCTCGCGGCGCTCCCTACGGAGCTGAATGCTCGGTTCGCCCCCCTATTTAAGGCTTTACTCGCCGAGGGAGTTTACCTCCCGCCGAGCGGCTACGAAGTCGGGTTCGTGGGTCTCGCGCACGACGATGCAATACTCGCGTCGGTGCTTGAGAAGACGGAAAAAGCGCTCCGAAAGCTCGGAGAAAAATGACGAACTCAGGGGCCACCGAAAATAAGCGGGATCGAAAAATCTCCGTACAGTCGGTTTACCTCACGCTCGTGATCGTTTGGTTAGCGACGACGCTTGCGCTCGCGATCTGGTGGCTCGTTCACGGTCTCGCGCAGGCGGGAATGCTCGCGGAACTCGAGCCACTCCTGAACGATAAGTTTCGGATCCAACACCGGATGATCCTTTCGGAAGGGCTCACGTTAATCTCGCTTCTCCTCCTCGGGGGGGCCGGACTTTTTTGGTTACTCCTCCGCGAATATCGCCGCGGCGATCAAATGAAGATTTTCTTCGCGACTTTCACTCACGAACTAAAAACTCCACTCGCGAGTCTTCGTCTCCAGGCCGAGGCACTTCAGGAGGACCTCGAACCGGATAATAATCCGCTACTCGACCGTCTCCTGCAGGATACCAGTCGACTCGAACTCCAACTCGATAACGCCCTATTTCTAGCGACCGCCCGGAACTCCGATCAGATCCACCTCGAGCCGCTCGCCCTCTCGACTCTCGTCGGAAAAATGCGGACGATTTTCCCCGATTTCGAAATTAGATTAGAGCGCGACGTCCGCGTGATGGCCGACCGCCGGGCTATCGAAAGCCTCTTTCGGAACCTCATCCAGAACGCCCGCGTCCATGGCGGTGCGACGGAACTTTCGGTCCGGTCCATTTCGATGGGTAAAAAAACGAAACTATCCGTGACGGATAACGGGCTTGGTTTCACCGGTGATCCGGCCGCGATCGGGCGCCTGTTCTTTCGGCACACGGCCCAGAGCGGGAGTGGGGTAGGACTTCACCTTTGCCGGGTGCTCGTCGAACGGATGAACGGGAAGATGACGATCGATCCGAAGAGTTCTCCCGGGTTTCATCTCGAAATTCTACTCGAAGGGGCAGCGGACACTTGAAGCAACTCCTTCTCGTCGAAGACGACCTTAGCCTCGGTACGACTTTAAAGGAACGACTCGAACGCGAGGGTTACGGCGTCCTCTGGTCGAAGACACTTGCACAAGCCGAAAAAGATTTTAAATCGAAGCCAGTAGACCTGGTCATTCTCGACGTCGGACTACCCGATGGATCGGGCTTCGATTTCGCGAGGGCAATTCGGGCCCGAACGTTCACGCCGTTTCTTTTTGTAACGGCCCAGGCGGGTGCGCCGGAACGGCTACTGGGCTTTGAAATTGGTGCGGAAGAATTTATTCCGAAACCGTTTCACCTGAAGGAGATTTTGCTCCGAGTGAAACACGTGATCGATAATCATTCGGTGCAGCGACGGATTCGGTGCGGAGATCGTACGATCGATTTTGAGCGGATGGCAGTTTTCGGCACTGACGGGTCCGTAGAGGCCGTACCGCCGAAAGATTTTCAACTCCTGAAGCATTTAATTTCGGTGAGTCCGCGGGTCGTGAGTCGGGATGAAATTTTAAACGCGGTATGGGGCGAAGAGAATTTCCCTTCTAATCGTACCGTCGATAATGTGATCGTCCGGTTACGTCAGGTGCTCGAGGATGACGGCGGGAAATATATCCAGTCGGTTCGCGGCGTCGGGTATCAGTGGATCGGCGAAAAAGGGGATGAAGACGATGGCAAATAAACTTTTTCAAGCCGCACTAAGAGGCGAGCCTCTCGCCACGCCGCCCATTTGGTTCATGCGCCAGGCCGGACGCTATCACGCTCACTATCAGGGATTGCGAAAGAAGCACTCCTTTATGGAACTTTGTAAGAATCCTACACTCGCGGCCCAAGTCGCGCTCGGCCCGATTCTCGACTTCGACTTCGACGTTTCGATTTTCTTCAGTGACCTCCTCTTTCCACTGGAAGCAATGGGAATGGGCCTTACCTATACGGACGCGAAAGGCCCGGAGCTCGGCTGGCATCTCAGCGCCGATACCATCGAACGTCTTAAGCCCGCGGACGAAGCAATCGAGGGTTTACTCTTTCAGCGCGAGGCACTTTCGGAAACTCGGCGAGTTTTACCGGCGACGAAGAGCCTGATTGGATTTGTGGGTAGCCCGTGGACGCTCTTTACTTACGCAGTCCAGGGTCGTCACGCGGGTTCGCTCCAGGACGTTAAAGCAGAGCTCTCCCTTTTTCCGCGTTTTTGCGAAATTTTGCTGCCGCTCCTTGAGCGAAATATCCAAATTCAGTTCGATGGCGGCGCCGAAATCGTGATGGTCTTCGATACGGCGGCGGGTGAGATCTCTCCGTGGGTTTACCGCGAACTCGTGTTGCCACAAATTACGGCGCTCGCCCGAAAATTTCCGGGAAAGCTCGGATACTATTCAAAGGGGACGCAGGCGTCTTATTTTACGGATTCCGTTTGGCGCGACGGAACGTTCGCGGGAATGGGAATCGATCACCGCTGGGATATGGCTTCGGTTCTTTCCGCGCCTGCGAGTTCCCGCCACTCGGGTTTCACTCAGGGTAATTTTGATGAGGCTCTCCTTTTTAATCGAGAAGATGAGTTTGAGTCTCGACTTCGTCGTTATCTGGACCCCATTCGGACACTCCCGCCGGAAAAACGCCTGGGGTGGGTTTGTGGGCTCGGTCACGGAGTGTTGCCGAAAACCCCCGAGGCTAATGTCCGTAAAATGATTCAGACCGTTCGCGAGGTATTCCGATGAGTGTCGAAACCCGTAAGTTAATCGAAAAGTACGATATTCCGGCCCCTCGTTATACGAGCTATCCGACCGTTCCGTACTGGGATTCCTCGGGAGTTACTTCCGAGAAATGGATCGAAGAGCTTCGCCACGCTTTTAGTAAAGATGACGTACGGTGGTCACTCTACCTTCATATTCCGTTCTGCGAATCGCTCTGCACCTTTTGTGGGTGTAATACGTCGATTACGAAAAACCATACTCGGGAAGATCCTTATATCGAGGCAATTCACCGCGAGTGGGATCTTTATTTGAAAGCGATTCCAGAAATCGGTGAACGGATCTTAGAAGAGATCCATCTCGGCGGCGGCACGCCTACGTTTCTTTCGCCCGATAACTTAAAAAAACTCCTCGGCCCCATTCTCGCGAAAATTAAGGGACCCGAGGGAGTAGTCATGGAGCGTTCGATCGAAGTCGACCCTCGTCGCACGAATGAGGCGCATCTGAAAGCACTCCGCGAAGTGGGTTTCACGCGCGTCAGTATGGGAGTCCAAGACTTCGATCCCGAAGTGCAACGTCTCGTAAATCGAATTCAACCGATCGAAATTACGGAAAATCTCACTCGCGCCGCCCGAGGGCTCGGATTCCATTCGGTTAACTACGATTTAATCTACGGTCTCCCGAAGCAATCACCCGAGAGTATGCTCCGGACGATGAAGGAAACTCTACGTTTAAGGCCCGATCGAATCGCACTTTATAGCTATGCGCACGTGCCGTGGATTAAGCCCGTTCAGCGATTATTTACCGAGGCAGATCTACCGACCGGTGCAGATAAGCGTGTCCTCTACGAAATTGCCCGGGAAGCTCTCCTCGGAGAGGGTTATGCCGAGATTGGAATGGACCATTTTGCTTTACCCACCGACTCACTCTACACCGCTTCCCAAGGGGGCAAGCTTCACCGGAACTTCATGGGGTACACGAGCCACCGAACAGAGATTCTTCTCGGCCTCGGGGTGAGCGCGATCTCAGAAACTCCTGGTTGCTTCCATCAAAACGAAAAAGCTTTGCCGGCTTTTGAAAAAATGATGGAAGCCGGAAAAATTACGACTCATCGGGGGCACTTATTGAATTCTCCCGACCGCGAGAATCGTGAGCAGATCCTTCGGTTGATGACGACGTTAGAAGTCGAACTGAAGACGTCCCAACTTCCGGATGCGACCGAATTTCTTGCTGAAATGATCGGGGATGGTCTCGTCGATTTTCGAAAGGATGGGGCGCGGACTTTTCTTCGGGTTACCGAGGCGGGTCGGCCGTTCCTACGGAATGCTTGCCTTTTTTTCGACCAGCGACTTCGCGAAAAGGCACCCCAGACCCGGATTTTTTCGAAGAGTATCTAGAGAGTGTCTTAGAGGAAAGTCATGGGCGTCGACAGGAAGGTAACCGTCATCGGAGCAGGATTTTCGGGCCTAGTTGCGGCCTATTCGCTCGTGGAGGCCGGGTTTTCGGTCGAGGTTTTCGAAAGGGACGAGCGAGTGGGTGGGATGATTCAGACCTTAGCGACCCCCCTCGGACTTATTGAAACCGCCGCAAACGGGATCCTCGCTTCGGCTGCGGTAGAAAACCTTTTTAATCGCATCGGACTTCCTTTCGAGCCCGCGGGATCCGCGGGAAAGCGGCGCTATATCTTCCGGGACGGGAAGCCGAGACGGTGGCCTCTCGGAATACTCGAAACGCTCGGATTCGTCGCGCGACTACCGTTCGCGCGACGTAAACCCCCACGCGAAAACGAAACGGTCCGGGAATGGACGATTCGAGTGCTGGGCCAGGCCGCGTACCGATTTCTCGTTACTCCGGCTCTCCAGGGAATTTATGCGGGGAATCCGCAGGAACTCAGTGCGGAACTCCTTTTCGGTCGATTCTTCGTAAGAGCACCAAAACGTGCTCCCTCTCGTTACCGAGGGACGATTGCGCCGATCGGCGGAATGGGAAGGCTCGCGCCGAAACTTCGTGAGTACCTCGGGGCGAAAGGCGTCGTCTTTCACCTCGGAGAAAAAGTTTCCCTTCCCGTGGGACCCGCCGTGGTTGCAACCTCGCTCCCTGCGGCCGTCGAACTTCTCGCCGCTTCGTTTCCCGAAGCAAGCCAGGCCCTGGCGAAGGTCGAAATGCTCCCGCTCATTTCTCTTAGCTTCGCATATCCAAAGCAGAGTCCGCACCTCTCCGGATTCGGGTGCCTGTTCGCCCGGGGCGAAAATATTCGCTCACTCGGAGTTTTATTCGAGGAGTCGGTATTTCCAGGGAGGAGCGAATTCCATCTCGAACGGTGGATCCTCGGAGGAGCAACGGATCCGGAAGTATTTAAGTTCACGGAAAGTGAACTTTTAGAACAAGTACTTTCCGACCGCGCTAAGTTACTCGCAAAGCGGTTTCCCGGAGAAAGAATTTCAAATCCACTCTTTCACCACCTCTCGCGGTGGGAAAAGGCACTTCCGCATTGTACGCTCTCGTTAAAGGGAGCGCTTGAACATCCTCGCGTCCGGGAATTGGCCACCGATAAGTCCGTTTACCTCCTCGGGAATTTTACGGGTAAATTAGGACTTTCGGGAATTCTCGAGAATGCGGCGAAAATCGCGACGGCTCTTTCGGAAGAAAATAAATGACGAAGACAGATCAAAATCAGAAAATCGGCGTCCTCCTAATAAATCTGGGAACTCCCGATGCACCCGATACGGAGAGTGTCCGTCGGTACCTCGGCGAATTTCTCATGGACCCTTACGTACTCGATATGCCTTGGATTTTTCGGGCACTACTCGTTAAAGGCATTATTCTAAACACCCGGCCGAAAAAATCGGCGGCGGCTTACCAGAAAGTCTGGACCTCGCGGGGTTCGCCGCTCGCTTTCCATACAATCGATCTTGCGAGTAAGGTCCAGGAGACTCTCGGAGAGAAGTACGTTGTAAAACCGGTGATGCGTTACGGGCGTCCCACCGTGGCGGATGCCCTGCGAAGTTTCCAGTCGGAGGGAATTCAGTCGGTAGTCGCTTTACCGCTTTATCCCCAGTATGCGTCTGCCTCTTCGGAATCGAGTATTCAGTGGGTACGGTCCCAGGCGAAAAAGCTGAGTTACCCGGGCGAACTTCGATTTGTCGGAGCTTTTTACCGCGATGAAAAGTTTCTAGACGCCTTTGCTGAGCGCGTACGGGAAACCCGCGCCGAATTTAGTGAAGACCGCGTCCTCTTCAGTTTTCACGGACTACCGGAGCGCGCGGTGAAGAAATTAGATAAAAGTGGGGGTCAGCATTGCTTAGCCGCCGAAAACTGCTGCGCCGTAATTTCCGACGTAAACGCGAATTGTTACCGAGCGCAGTGTTATTACACGGCCCGGAAAATTGCCGAAAAAGTAGGGATTGCTGCTGATCGGTACCAAGTTACGTTTCAATCTCGCCTCGGGCCGACCAAATGGATTCAACCTTATTCAGATATCGTTCTTACGGATCTCGCTCAGTCGGGAGCCGCGAAAAAAATTCTGATGATCTCTCCGTCATTCGTAGCCGACTGCCTCGAAACCCTCGAAGAAATTGCAATTCGGTCGAAGGAAGATTTTATCGCGGCCGGCGGCGAGGATCTAAAGATGGTCCCTTCTCTGAATTCGAATCCGACTTGGGTAAAGTGTGTCGCAGACCTAGTGGTGAATGTGTAACTAAATGCGGTAACACCGCTTTACGGATTACCAACGCGCGACTAGTATCAAATCGTGCGGTTAGCCTTTACTCAAGTTTTTCGTTCCTTTTTTGCGACTTTAGTCGGCGCGGTACTTTTACCGGTGTCATCGTACGCGTTCGATCCCATTCCTCCGAAGCCGCTGCAGGGAATTTCGGATACGGCCCAGATTCTTTCACTTTCTTTAAGTAAGTCGCTCGAGCGGCTCCTCGATGAACACCAGAATCTAACGGGCGAAACCGTAATGATTCTCACGTTAAAGAAAGCGCCCGAAGAAGAATCGCTCGACGCCTATACCATTCGCGTATTCGATCTTTGGAAAGGGTCGACTCCGAAACCACCGAGTTCGGTCGTACTCGTTTTCGATCTCGAAAAAAATCGATTTGGGTGGAAGGGCGGAGTCGGATTTGACTCCTTACTGCTCGACCGAGGTGCGGACCACGTGGGTAAGCAGATCGTCGTTCCCGAGTTAAGACACGAACGTCCAGACCGCGCGATTCTACTGGCGACGCGAAAGTTTTTCGAACTGCTCGAGAGCCCGGTATTTGTGAACGGAAAGTTCGATGCGGAGATTCGGGAGGGTGGGTTTTACGAGACCTTTACTCCCGTATCGGTCACCAAGCGGGGTGGAAATTGGTGGATCTGGCTTGCGGTAGCGCTCGTTTTTGGAGGGTTAATGGGACACCGAATTCTTACGGTTGAAGTTCATTATACTTCCGAAGGGTGGCACCGTGTTTCCGGATGGGAAAATACCGTCGCTTATTTCCGTCGAAAAGTTTCCCGCGCTTTTAATAAGCGCCCGCCGAATCTAAAGACTGGGGGAGGGGTGAGTGGAACCTACTGAAGCCCTCACACCTATCCTTCGTGCCCTCCGCTTCGTAACCCGGAAATCGACGGGTGAAGTGTTCGTGCACGTATCTGAGAATCGTTACGAACGCGATCCCACCGATACCGCGCTGAACTTATTCGAAGAGCTTAATTTAACCCGTACGCACGACCGGAACGCTATTCTCGTTTACCTGAATCGACAGACTCGAAAGTTTTCAATTATTGCGGATGAAGGCATTCACCGTAAAGTCGGACAAAAGTACTGGGATGAACTCGCCCGGAATTTTTCCGAGGATTTACGGGCGACGCACTTTGAGAACGCTATTTCTCTGCTGGTTTACTCCGTCGGCACTACGCTCGTTAAAAAATATCCCCGCGATACTTCTTAGGACGCAACCATTTCGTCTTCGGGAAACACGGTCATGAGCTTCTTTAAAAGTTCGAGGTCGAATTGTGCGGTCGAGGGATTATCGAGATTTTGTTGGAAGATCACTTTGAAAGCAGCCGCCGGAGTCATTCGGGGGCGTCCTTCTTTCGTCATCGTCATGTAGTCGAACTGATCGGCGAGGGCGACCATCTGGGCTTCAACCGTAATACGCGGTCCGGCGAGACCCTTCGGGTACCCCGTGCCGCTCCATCGTTCGTGGTGCTGGGCGACCGCTTTCGTCACCGTGTCGGGAAGAATCATTTTTCGAAATTTAATCACGTTTAACGTGTGTTCGACGTGTTTTTGATATTCTTCATGTTCGAGCTTACTCCGTTCAGATTCGGGTTTAGACTGAACGGAAGGAGAAATATCGGCCAGCCCCATGTCGTGAAGCAGCCCCGCGAGCGCTATTTCTTCGGGTTTTCCGAGGCCCACGGCGAGCGAGAATAGGGCTCCGAAGGTGGCCACATTACCCGAATGGTTATAAGTACCCCCCTCGGTACCGGAAACGGCGAGCATTTTTTCGTACCATGCATTCCCGTCTTTTCCGTCGGTGATAAAATTTTTAACGATTTGCTGGCAGTCCGTTACGATTCCGCGTCCCGCGTCCAGAGTCGCGTTACTCGAGTCGTCGTTAAAAACCGATGCCATCAGATTTCGTATGGCGCCTTTCATGCGATCTTTTCGTTCGGTCTCGGACAGACCCTCACCGCTCTGAAGGTTCTTTAGTTTCGCCGCGCTAAATTCATAGAATTTCTGAATTTGATCACTGGTCACGTGGATCGCGTTCACTTGGCTTTTTTTCAGTTTATCGTACTGCTTTTCGTCGAGCTCGTCTCCGGACTCAGACATCTTGATATGCTTCTTATTCATCGGCATATACATGAAGGTATCAAATTCGAGTTTTTCATTTGGACGTAAGTCGATTAACTGGACCTGGCGATAGGACCGCAGGGCGCCCTTAGTGACCCGAGCGAGATCGTCTTTTACGGTTTGGCTGACGGTATCGGTATCGATCGGGACCAGGAACGCATCGGTAAATCCATTTTTCTGAAAGTTCTTCCGATCGAAGTTCGCCCGTTTAGAAGTGAGATAATAAATAGGCTGCGACTGATTTTGCATCCGTGCGACCTGTGCAACTTCCGTGAGATTTATTCCGTCCGGGGGTGTGCCGAATAGAAGCATCACCGGAGGCGGAGTAAAAACTTGTTCCATGAGTTTTTCGAGGTCGTAGGGAATATCTAGAATTTGTTCGGGCGAAAGAATGGCATTCATGATCTCCCGACAAAGGGGGTCGAGACCACAAACGACAACCCGGTACTGAGAGAGATTTTTCTTCTCTTCGTTCATTTCCCTGACATCTTTTTATGAACTGCTTCAATTTTCTCGCGCAGAGATTCCATCGTAAACGGTTTCATTACGTATTGGCTTACTCCGGCTTTCGCCGCTTCGAGAATCTGACTTTGTTCGGCTTCGGCGGTCACCAGAATAAAGGGCATTTTTCCAAAACGACTGTCGCTGCGAACTCGCTTTAATAAATCGAGACCCGATGTATTCGGCATATTCCAATCGGAGATGACGAGTCCGAAAGAATTCGCGGGGTCATTGATGGCGGTCCACGCGATCGCTCCGTCGGCGGCCTCCATGATGTCCGTAAAGCCTATTTCTTTACAGGCTTTCACTACTAATTTTCTCATGGTCATCATGTCATCAACGACTAGAACCTTGGTCTTCAGATCAAACATTTCCATTTACCTCGCGGACTTTTAGTATGGACCATTTTATTTGTGAGAAGTAGCGCTTCCTAAGAAATCAATCGGAGTCATCGAATTGACTACGATTCACGCGTAAAAAGTCCACTTTAGGTGAATTAAAACTGTTCACGCATTCTAGAGATTCGTGATTTGCCCGGGATAGATCGTTGCTTCGGAGCCCATCATTCGGAAGGCTGCGAGGCAAGCCGAGGCGGCGTAGATCGCGAAGCCAACTCCGAAATATTCACCCGCGAATACGATCAGCGTCAGGGGAACTCGGGCGGCGGCCCCGAAGCTGGAGACGAGGCCGCATGCGGCAGCGAAGGCCGTAGGAACGGGTAGGAAGGCGGAAATAGCGCTGGCGAGCGTCGCTCCGATAAACAGGGTGGGAACGAACTCGCCGCCCTTAAATCCCGATGCAATGGATATGACCGTCAGGATCATTTTTTGGATCGGTAGCCTGAAGTCGGCCGCCCCGGAAAAGGATTCCCGAATTTTATCTAAACCCAGTCCCGTAGAAGAATCATTACCGAAGAGTCCGACTAACGCGACCACCAGTCCGCCGCCGATAAATGCCCGGACCGCGAGGGAAGGGAAGAAACGAGTGGCGACGTGCGTGAATTCTTTCGTAAGGGCGATAAAAAATCGCATCGTTAGTCCCGACACGACCCCCATTAAAATGGCGACTCCGAGATAAGTTACCGAAAAATTTGGAAGTACGGGGAGGATTCCGTAGTGAGTTTCGGGCGTGTGGAGAAACCGAGTGGTTCCGTAAGCAGTGAAAGCGGCGACTCCGCATTCAAAACTATTTCTGATTTTAAATCGAAGATGATGAGTGAGAACTTCCATTCCAAAAACCATACCCGCCAGTGGGGCACCGAGGGCAGCCGCGAAACCTGCCGCGATTCCGGCCATCAATATTTTTTTCCGTCGTTCGGGAGTGAGAATGAACTTACGGCTGAACTGTTCGCTGATCGACGCACTCATGAGGACGATGGCCCCCTCCCGCCCGACCGAAGCTCCGAAAAGGTGGGAAACCGTAGCGGCCGCAAATGTAAGCGGAGTGGTGCGAACGGGAGTCACTCCTGTAGGGCGGTGAATTTCGTCGATAATGAGCGACGGACCATCCCGCGAGCTTAAACCAAAACGGTCGTAGAGTCCGCCGATGAAGAGTCCAGCTATTGGGAGAAAATAAAGAAGCGAAGGATAAGTACTTCGGGAGTCGTTCGCCCACTTCAAGGAGGTAATAAAGAAATGCCCGGTTAGTCCTCCGAAAACACCGGTTAGAATCGAAAGGAGTAAGTTAAACATTACGGGCGGTTTTCGTGTATCCAAGCGTCGATTTCTTCGGGACGGTAATACCGTATTTTTTTCAGCCGGAGGGCTTTCGGACTCAGTTTCCCGTAAATCCAGATCCGGTACTCGCGGATTCCCTCAGCGTAGCCCCTTTCGAACGCCCGTCGGTCCGTTACACGTTCGTAATGGGTAGGAGAGAATATTTCGTAAAGCCCGTAGCCGATTATTTTCTGGGGACCGCCCGTTTCATAGTCGACTAAATGAACGAGCTCGTGGGCAAGAATTCCGCGAACCGCATTTAGGGTTGGCCCACCGGAGGGAGTTCCTTCCGGGCCATAGATTTCAGGATTTACGTCGACGGAATATTTTTTCAATTTTGAATCGCTCGAAAGCTTTCCTTTGCGGAGCGAAGTTTTCAAAAAATAATCTGAAGAATTAAAATCTCGGATCGTAATGCGGCCCTCTCGGTACGCCGAATCCAGCTCGGGAAAGCTCTCCCGAACGAGTTCACTGAGGAGCCGAGGGATATCGTCGCGCGTGACTGCGCTCGCCGGATGGGCGAGAAGGAGCAGTCCCAGGGCGAAAAAAATGATATGGGTCATGCGGTGCATTATGCTTGATTCTGAAAATTCCATCAATGGGAGATTTTAAATTAATCCATTATGATATCAATGGGTTAAAAGTTCGATTCACCCTTCGAGGAGTTCGATTTCGTACCCATCGGGATCGTCGACGAAAGCCATCGCTCGTTTACCGTCGGGCGTCTTACCGGGCCCCCAGCTCAAGTCGTATCCCGCCGACTTTAATTGCGTTTGAACTTTCGAAATGGATTTCACGCGGTAAGCGGTATGTCCGTACCCGTCGCCGAGGACGTACTTCCCCTTTTCCCAATTATGGGTGAGCTCAATCATCGGTCCGTTCGAGTCGTCACCGCTCGCCCGCAGGAATACGAGCGTAAATTTATCGCGGGCATGATCGGAACGTTTTTCGACTTTGAAACCGAGACCTTCGGTATAAAATTTAATGCTGCGTTCGAGATCGGTGACGCGAATCATGGTGTGGAGATATTTCATGCGGTTTTAAGCTATCTCGAACGGCACGAAATCGCCTATTCTTTATCCATGGCCGACGAAAAAAAAGAACTTCACCCTAGGAATCGGCACCGCGGTCGCTACGATTTTAATCAATTGATTCGGGCCTTACCCGAGTTACGGACGCATGTTCGAAAAAACGAATACGGAGACGAGTCGATCGATTTTGCGAATCCCGAGTCGGTGAAGTCCCTAAACCGCGCAATCCTAAAGGAATTTTACGGAATTCGCGGATGGGATATTCCGAAAGATTACCTCTGCCCACCGATTCCGGGTCGGGCAGATTATATCCACCAGGTGGCCGATTTACTGGCTGACGGGGCCGGGGGAGAAGTCCCGCGCGGCCCTACGGTGCGCGTATTGGATATCGGAATTGGAGCGAACGCGGTTTATCCCATCATCGGTCAGCACGAATACGGATGGAGTTTCGTAGGCACCGAAACCGATCCGGTCGCCTTGGCATCCGTAGAAAAGATTCTGAGTGCGAACCCGGCACTCGCGGAAGCAACCGAACTCCGCGTCCAAAATACTTCTACCGATATCCTCACGGGAATGATTTTACCCGGGGAGAAATTTAACCTCGTGATCTGTAATCCCCCGTTCCATTCTTCACTCGAGGAGTCGGAAGCGGGTTCGCGGAGGAAGTGGCAAAACTTGGGTAAAGGACCGCCACAAAAAAAGGGACCGATTCGCGCGAAGGAGGCGGCTCCCGTATTAAATTTTGGGGGTCACGGGGGAGAACTCTGGTGCGTGGGCGGAGAAGTAGCGTTTATCAATCGAATGATTACGGAAAGCGTAAAATTTAAAGATCAGGTGAAATGGTTTACCTCCCTCGTTTCGAGAGAAATCCACCTTCCAGTACTCTACGCAAATCTCGAGCGGGCACAGGTCGTCGACGGGTGGACAATGGATATGGCGCAGGGACAGAAGAAGAGCCGAATCCTCGCGTGGAGCTTTCAGAAGCATTCGAGTCACCGAGGGGCGGATTAAATGGGAATACTCGGGCTACTCCTGAGTTTTTCGATTTCATTCGCTTCGGCAAAAGTCGAACCGAGTCCGACTGGACGTGTTCCATCTTGGACCGAGTCGGCGCGCCGATTTACCGGAGAGTCGGAGGAAGTTCGAAAGAAAGCGATTCAGAATCTGAAGAAAATTCCGGATTTAAAGTCCGATTTAAAAAAGGCACTGGGGTCTCCCGATCATTTTCTCGCCCTCGATGTTATTTCCGTACTCCGCCTTCGAGACCTCCTCTGGGAGCTCCTGACCTACTCGGAGAAGGATAAGACCGGTTATTCCTATCACGTGATTAATTCGCTCATTGAAAAAAAAGATGAGGAAACCGTGAGTGTCCTCTACCTGGAGCGTCTCGATGCGGATAAGACTTCTCCGGCGGCAAAAATTGCGATTCTCGATGCCCTCGGGAGAATGGGAGTGGCGCTCGGAGATGAGCGGGTTAAAAGATTACTTAAAGACGAAACTCCGGAGATTCGCGCCGCTACTCTCTCGCTCATTCGGAGCGAACTCGTCCTTAAAAATGTTCAGCGAAATCTCCCGGTGTTGGAAACGACGATTGGCGATCCGGCATTTCAGATTCGGATTCAAACGCTTTACTTAGTCTCCGAACTTCCGCCCTCCTTTCGGCGGGCGAACCTAACTCGAGTCAACGCGGTTTTCGATCACTGCGATAAGGACCCGAACTCCCAAGTAAAGGCACTCTGTGCAGCCGTAAGAAAGGGAGCGGTGGAGTGAAGAAGCGAGGTCTGCTCATTCTACTCGGTTTATCCCTAGTGATATTTGGAATTGGACTTCGAACTTACTTATTAAATAAGTCGGAGGTCGTCGTTCCTTCCCCCGAGTTTGAGGATGAATCTTGCCGACAGATTTACTTAAGTTTTTACCGGAAACCGGCGGTCGATATAAAGGTCGTATTTGGCTATAAAGACGCGCGTCCTGCCCGTTTCGTGGCTGATCGTTACGAACGGATGATTTTTATTCAGAGACTTACGCGGATCTGTAAGGGGAAAAATCTAGCGTGCGGATTTAAGCGTTCACTAACCGATTCGGATTTGCTCACCCGCTCGATTCGTGGCCCCGATGGAAAAAACCGCGAGATCTTTCTTCGCGCGATTCCAAGTTCGGTCGGGGCAGATGACGAAGAAAATCGTCTAAACCCGTTTCAGAAATGGCGAACGCGTTACGCGAACCTTGCTTTCCTGCAGGGCCTCACGAGTGCTGACGTCGTCATTTATAATGGACACTCGCGTGCGGGAGGCGGGCCGGACTTCGAGCCTCCGCGGCTCGCAAAGGACGGCGACGTGGATTTCCCGTGGTACCGTGAACATCAGCCCGGATTTAATCCGATAATCGCGACTCTCGAAGGGGCTCCCTCAAGTCTGCGGCTGCTCGGGCTCTATTCCTGTGCTTCGTCGAAACACTTTCTAGACCGCGTGAGGAAGGTAAAGCCCGACCTCGGTTTAATTACGAGTCCGAAGCTTATCTATTTTTCCGATGCGCTCGAGAGTTCACTGGAATCCATTTCTTCTTTGCTCACCATGAAGTGCGAAGGAAGTTTCCGGAGTTCACTCGCAAAGAAAAGCAGTCGCGCGAGCGGCGCCGAAGTTTCTGGATTTTTTGAAGAGTAGGTCGTGTCGTTAAAGATTAGTGAGCGCGGCCCGCGGACGAGGCGCCGAGATTCACTGGGCTAGGTGCCGAGTAAGCGGGCGCCGGATCTGCGGAGGCGACTACCGTAGACGGAGGCGCGGTATCGACTACGGCACCGGGATCAGCAGTTGGGGTGAGATCAGCGCTCGCGAGGTTGTTGAAAGCCTCGCCTCCCGCATTCGATTCGACGGGCATTTCGGTCGTTTCCGAAGAAGCAAGTTTCGTCGAGCTACATCCCGAAAATCCGAGTGCCGCTATGGCGATAACGACTAAGCTTAAGACACGTGTATACTTCTTCATCGGTCATTCCCCTTTTAATAGTTTCCAGTGATCCCAATAGTAATTGAAGCAATCGTCGCGCCACGGCTAGCCTGAAAAGTTGCGCGGTTAATTACTATACTACTTGAGTTTAATACTCTAACAATGTGTCATCCTCGACACAGAGTTGCTTTTTTCCCGGGAAATTTAGCCGAATTCTCGTAAGAGATAAGCTTCAATCGCGGCGTCGATGCCGGGCTCGTCCTCCGGACGGCAGTCGTACGGGTGCCGAAGGTGCGATTTTCTCCACCGATCGAACCACGGTTTACCCAGCGGCATGCGGAGTCGGTTACGATCCGTCGACGCTTCGGTAGTCTCGGACTTCAGTCCGGTCGCGGAACCGTATCCAACGTAAAAACCAGCTGCAATGAGGGCCACTCGGATACGTGTGGCTTGGCTGTAGGTAAAGAGGGATGTTCCACCCTCCTCCGGTGACCGGGAGAGCGCGTGAATTTTTCGGAAGACATCGGTCGTCCACATTTCTTCGTTCACCTTAGAAGAATAGGGATCGAAGAAGACAAGATGTGGACGCACTTTTTCGTGCGCAATAAAATCGAGGAAGTCCCCGTGGCGAAGCTCCCAGGTGATCGAGCCATCTACCCAGATTCCTCTCGCGAGGAGGGTTTCGAGCGCGACTTCGTAGCCGAAAAAATGGGGAAAGTGTGCCGATTGGGCGAGGGCGAACCGGAGGAGTTCGAGTTCGCGTTCAAAACTCACGATGTGGAGAGGCCGCCGTTCATGTCCAGCGCGATTCGCCGCCGCCAGTGCCGCGAGTGCGTTTGCGGCGGCGCCCAGACCCACGTCAAATATTACGAGTTCATCGGATGTTTTTTCTAGGAGTCGATCGACCAATTTCGATTGGTCGATATAGAGCGTATTCGCCTCGACCCAGGGGCCGACGGGATTATGCATCGTTTCGTTCAATTCCTTATTTCTAATCGATATCGCGCCCGCGGAGGTGCGAACGACTTCGAATAAGGGGTGACTCGACTCCAGGACTTCCATTAATTCTTACAGACGTAGCCAGCCTTTTCGAGATTCGCCTTAATGCGGTCGAAAACTTCCTGGCACTTTGTTTTCGTCATTGAGCACGTTCCGACTTCGGTAGTTTTGCCGCCCTTGGTGTAGCTCACGACGTGTCCGGAATCTTTCGCGACAATTTCCAGATCTCGCGAGTCTGTTCCCGCCGAGCACGTGATCTTATTAATCATTTCCGGAGCTTCGGCTTCAGCACCGAATGCCATCGGCGTGGAGAGCAGCAGTGCGATTGAGAGGGCATTTAACGGTCGGGACATAGCAGGCTCCTGGAAAAAGGGACGGTTAGGTGAAAAGATTTTCCTGACCATACCGTAATTTTCTCCGTAATTCATCGCGTTAATATGCATGATACGGGGATGGAAAAACTCAGCGTCGTCATCGCGGGGGCCTCTGGCTTAGTCGGAGGCGAACTCCGTAAGGTCCTTACCGAAATCCCGGAGGTTTCGGAATTGATCGTTCTTTCTCGCGTCCTTCTCCCGGAGCTAGGTCCGCGCACCCGAAATGTCGTCGTCGAATACCATCGGCTCGCCGACTTCCTCCCCGAATTTAAGGCCGATGTTTTCATGTGTTGTCTTGGCACAACTCTTCGGGCTGCTGGCTCACCCGATGCTTTCAAGAAGGTAGATTATGGTTATGTGCTCGATTTCGCCCGGTGTGCCCAGCGAGCAGGGGCGAAGCAGTTTCACCTGGTTTCGGCCGTGGGTGCGGATGAAAGTTCACCCTTTCTCTACGCGCAGACGAAGGGTCATATTGAAATCGACGTCGC
>JANXTV010000033.1 GCA_025352185.1 Oligoflexia bacterium | reverse complement strand
CCGCCACCACTACAGGTGGCTCCGGCGACTGCCCCGGATTGATCATAAAGAGTAACCAATTTCCAGTCGCCCTCGCCGACCAATCCGTATTTAGTTCCTTCCCAGAGGGCCTTATTCACGCCGCCTGAGGTGTTTTGAGTAGCGCAATCAGCGACCCTCGCAGCAGTCGTTCCCGATAAACCGCAAACTTTAGTCGGGCGGCCCTTCACCACTTCAAGATAATTGCGTCTTTTTATAATTCCAGTCGCAGCTAGCCCGTCACCGCCCCCATCATTCATTTGAGGATCAGGGTCGGTATCTGCATCAAAAGTATATCGCCCATCAGTGTCATAGAGCGGGTTCGGCACGAGCGCGTGATTCGCACTAAACGTCGCGTTCGCCGCGCCTTCGTCAGCGAGCGTCGCCTGGACGCGGGCATCGACCGCTACTTGGGACATCAGGTTGATTGTCGCATTGTCCGAGCGAATGGCCGATGACGCCATGACCGACGCGATACTCCCACCTCCACTACAGTTCGCAGTGCCCGGAATGCCTAAGAAGTTTTTCGTCGAGCAAACATCGGACGCGGTAAGCGCCGAAGAAATCCCCGAGTAAGTTCCCGAGCCCGGGAACGCCGTCGTCAGGTCCCAGCTCGATCCATGATCCGTGGTGGAGGCCGCGCTCGAACTCGTCAGACCGGCGGTCTTTACCTGGGCTTCGCATCCAGCGAGGAAGCTCGCGCACGCACTCGCTAACGCGATATGCGTCATTACTTTTATTTTTCCGCAAACGTACTGCTTCATAGGTCGACACCCCTTAATGCCAATTCATAACTATTCTTAATTATTATCGTCGGTTATTTCGAGTCTCGCTAGAGTGGCCGATCAGACACACCTCGTAATCTAATTGATTACATTTGGAGGCGATGAGCGGGCTCAATTGTTCAGTCCCCACGCCTTGGGTTAGTTTCGTCCGGCATTGGTAATACATAAAAAATACGTTTAAATTACACTTATGATACACTATTTCCGAGGAGTCTAATATGCCACAAACCGAACCCCTTCGACCTAGACGTGAGCTTGAACCTGGTGATCTCGGCTCAATGAGAAACTCGCTCGGCATTCTCACTCGGGATCATAAGAGCTTCCGGCCCGAACGGCTTATGGATATTACAGGCCTCGGTCATACCGAGCTTTCCCGAATGACCGGAAAAGCGAGACCCCTTCTCTATAAGAAAGAACTTCCGCTGAAGCTCTCCTCGAACCTCGCTAAATCCATCATCCATCTCGTCGTCGTGACCGATCTCGCATTCGAACTTTTTAGTAAGAAGGAAAAAGATACGACCCTCTGGCTCATGTCTCCAAACACGCTCCTCTTCGGGGACTCCCCGTTTGTCGTCGCTATGCGCGGTGACGGGGAAAAACTCATCACCTGGCTGAATACCCGCTTAGGCCGAGTCGAGGGAGCTGCGTTCTAAATCATGGCGAAGCGCCCACCCCGTAAACGCGCCCTATCCGCGACGAGCCCTAAAACCGGCATCACTCATTTCTTTGACGATAGTCTCGCCACCGAAAAAATGATCCGCGCTTTTCAAACTGCCCGGGATGCGCGCGAAGCGAACGAACTCCTTTCCGGGCTGCCGTTTCTTTCCTGGCTGAAGGGGCAAAATATCTCCCCGACGCCATCCGTAAACTACACTCAGCCGTTCTTTCGCTTAGTCTACAACGGCTTCCCGCCGACGAGCATCGCGGGTTCGCTCTCGGAGGGAGGGCGGTTTAATATCGGAGGCGCGCAACAACATCCTCTCTTTCCCGGAGTCACGAAATTCGGATGCCTTTACGTCGCCTCGTCTGTCCCTTGCTGTTACTCCGAAGCCGCTCAGCCCTGCGGGACTCCCGCCGAGTACGAACTCACTCCGACCCGGGCGCCTTCGCTTTGGGATCTATCCGCTGTCATCTCTTCGCTTGGGTTTCCACAACTCGACCACCTGGTGAAAAATTCGCCGACCGACGCGCTCTGGGGACTTCAGAAATCTCCGATGATTTCGCAGCTTCTGGCCTCTCACCTTCGTGCGCTCGGCGGCGACGGTCTTTTCTTCCCCTCGACTAAATTTCCGACGGAATTAAATTTCGCTCTCTTTTTTCGAGACGACGTCCAGAGCGCATCTGCATTTTCGGTCCGGAAAATAAATTAAAACCGAAGCGCAAGTCCGAAGCTATCCGTCTGAAACGTCACCGTTCCTAACGCATCGGTTTTCAGCTTTAGCCACGAAAAGTCGGCGGTTATACCCGCACTCGTGCCTTTGAGGAAACGCGATTTGAAGGGCTGGAAAAAGTAACTCAAGCCCACCGCAGTCTCGCTATTCTCGAGCGCGTAGAATTTCAACCCGCTCGATACGGGAGAGTACTTTAAATATCCGCTCAAGATCGCGTCGTTTTGAAATCGGTAGGACAGGGTAGGAAAAATCTGTGGGCCAGTCAGGTTACTATACCCGAAATCTCCCGTCCCACCGTAAGTCGTCGTATAGTACACTCCCGCATAGACACGGAACATCCAAGGCGTCTTAAGCCACGGGACTAAGTACCCGACTCGGAGATTCACCCCGAGTACCTGCACCGAACTCGGCGTCGATTTAGAGATCGTCGAAAGCGTAGAGTAAAAGTTTCCGCCTAAGCTCCAGCGGCTCGTACTCACTGGATTATCAGCGGATAGTTTCACCATCAGCGCCGTTTGGCTTATATTCCCTCGCGCGGATTCCGTATAGCTGAGGGCGCTTATCCCGAGTCCGGCGGTGATATGGAGTTTCGAACCGTCCGCTACCGTACCTAGATCAGACGCCACTCCCATCCGGTCGAAGTCATTAAAAACAATACCCGCATCCTCTCGGATTACTTCCCCTCTCGGGCCGACGGATAGAAAATTTACGGGTGTTACTTTTCCGGTGAGCGGAATCTTCCCTTTGAACGCTCCGTCCGGACCCGGTCTAAGAATTTTCTGCCCCGCAACTAGACTCCAGTTCTCGGGATCATTTCCTGGAGGCGAAAATTTTCCTTCGATCTCGACCCGGAAAACTTTCGCGCCGTTTTCGATGGCTTCGAACACTTCCAGGTCGGATTTCGTGAACTGGAGCAAGGATGGATTTTCCGCGCTCGGTGGTCCCTTGTTCTCCGGCCTCACGAGCTGCGCGGTGAGTTGGGCCTCTGCCGCATAAACTTGAATCGGGGCTGCCAAGAATAACAAACAAAGTAAATGTGAGACCCGGAGACTTCGGTAAAGCGCTTTCATCGCGACTCCCCCGTAATATTTTCCCGGATAAAAGGGATCTCGGCTAAATCCGGGAAGCGACTCACAAATAACTGAGCGGACTCCCGGGCCAAGATCGGTTGATTATTTTCGCGGTAAGCTCGGATCTCTTCGATCCACGCCGATAGCTCGTCTGGGTTTTTCTTTCTCGCCGTCTCAAAGAACTTCGCCGCGTCTGCGAAGTTTTTAACGCCTAGATTCTTCTCGCCTTCAATGAGCGCTAATTTCGCCTCTTTTTCGTTCGGTGCCTTCGTCACTTCCTGTTCAGCAAGATAAGTCGTGAGCGCATGCCTTGCGGAGTCGAGCCTAGGGGCGTTTTCTATCCTTTTCGTAGTTCGGGAAAGTTCGGGACTCGCGACCGTTTTCTCGGCACGCTTCGCGTGGACCCGGTCCAACTCTTTCGCTTGCTCAGTCGCCGATTGCACGGGTGCTCCGGGAAGTCTGAGTATTTGCCCCACTCGAATCAGGTCCGGGTTCTTAAGCCGGTTCATTGCCGCGATATCTTTCGCCCGCTTCACGGTCCCGTAAAGAATCCGGGAGATCTCTCCGAGCGTCAGGTTTTCCGTCACCCTAAAAGTCGGCGACTCCGCCGCTAGTGCCGTCGCCGCAAGCAGGGTCACCCCAAGGAGAAAAAATCTTTTAAAATCGTCTAAGTGGTTGCTACGGGGATGATCATTCACGGTTTATTCAATAGTATCCGGCTTTATTTCTGGCGTCGATACGTCATAAAGTTGACACGGGCTGAATAAATTCTATTCGATTTTCAAAGAGCCGAAACCGTCTCAGACTATCCCGCGATCCTTCGCGATAATTGCCCGAAGACTACTTTCATTTACTCCAAGCCTCACGGCGGCTTTTCGCTGCGAGGGACTCTCACGTAGAGCGGAGCGCACCAGTTGTCGAAGCTCGAAATCATATTTCTTTTCAAGCTCCGCAACCGTTTCTACAATTTGTTTTGGCACATTCAAAAGTTCGTTAAAGCGTTCGTCGAGGTCATTTAGGTCGATGCTCTCAACCCTCGCGTTAACGAGTAACTTACTCATGCAGCCTTCAAGCTCCCCGACATTTCCGGGCCAAGCGTAGGCCAGAAGAACATCCAGAACACGGCTCGTGACCGTATGCCGAACGCCGTTCTTCTTATGGTATTTCTCACAAAAATATTCCACGAGTGGCGCGATGTCCTCGGTGCGCTTTCGCAGAGGCGGAATTTCGATCGTGAGAAAGTTTAGACGATAATATAAGTCGGCCAAGAACTCGTTCCGCTCCGTCAGCTCTCGCAGATTCGGCTTGGCGGCCGCGATAATTCGGCAATGGATATCCATTTCGACGTCGCCGCCCTTACGCCTTACTTTTCGTTCTCGAATCGCGCGAAGCAGAGCGCCCTGGGTGCGCGCCGGTAATTTATCTACCTCGTCTAAGAACACCGTGCCCGTTCCGGCCATTTCAAAAATGCCGGCCTTCCGAGAAGTCGCGCCGGTGAATGTTCCCTTCTCGTACCCAAAGAGTTCACCTTCGGTCACGTCACCGCCGGAAAAGGTCGCGCAGTTAAACGCATGAAAAGTCCGCTTCGGTCCGCCATGAGCGGCAAAGGCGACCAACTCCTTCCCCACTCCGGTTTCCCCGAAGATCGAGAGCACGGAGTCGTTTCCACGGTAGAGGATACATTTCCGAGCGACGTCCGCCATCAGCGGTGACTGGCCAATCATCCCGACGGAGAGTAGCAGGGCTCGGCTTTCCTCGAAATCCACGCTAGGACTTTCGACCTCCGCGCTTTGATGAAATTTTCGGCACGCGATCGAAAGCGTTTCTTTCAAAATTTTCGGGTCCGAATCCTTATCGATGAAATCCGTTACTCCGGCGCGAAGCGAATGCTTAAGCGCCGCCCGCGAGTCATCACACGAATACATGAGCTTAATCAACGCTGGGTTCCGTTTTTGGATTTCCAAGGCTAATTCCGCGCCGCTCATTTCCGGCATCCGGTAGTCGATCAACGCCACTGCGTAAGCATTCTTAAGCAGTGAAAGCGCCTCCTGTCCGCTGGTGGCGGTATCAACCTCGTATCCGAACTCCTCTAAGAGCATTCGGGTCGCCAAGAGATTAGTCTGGTCGTCATCGACGGCTAGAATTTTGTACTTCATACTACCCCCAAAGTGCGTTCGTTTTCGCCAACAGATATTTTAGTAGAACCGGAACTATCCCTAAATTGTATCCTGAAGGAGGCTCCCTCTCCGCGAGTCGACTCGACTACGACCGAGCCACCGACTTCCTCGACGATCTTACGGACGATCGAAAGTCCAAGTCCCGTTCCCCGCGAAGCCTTCGTCGTGAAATTAGGATCAAAAATACGCCCGATATGGGTAGACTCGATACCGCTCCCGTTGTCCGCGACGATTATCGTGGGCGACCCGCCGTAAAGTCCAAGCGTCACTTTGATCTTCCCTGATCTTCCGGTCAGGGAGTCGATGGCGTTTCGGATTAAGTTATCGAAAACGCGGTAGAACTGCACCGGGGCAATTTCCGTGTAGTGCTCCCCAATAGGCGCATGCATCGATACCGTGATATTTTTCGATTTAAAATCCGGCTCACTGTGCAAGGAATGCAGATAGGAGCGAATACTCTCCCCTAGGTCGACCGCCTCGGAACTTTCCTCGGAAGGATTTCCTTGAACCGATCGATTGATCTCTCCCAAAAGGGTAGAAACTCGTTCGACCGCGCCCTTCATTTCATCACCCGCTCGTCGATCGAAGATACCGGTGCGCTCGAATTTCATCGCCAAGACTTCGTAAAACTTACGAATCTGAGAAATCGGAGTTTTGAGATCATGCCCAACGCCTCGAAGAACCGAGAGTTGGCCCAGGAGATGAGCATCTTCCACCGACCGGCGTCGACTTTCTTCGATTTCGCGGTAAAGCGATCCGATCAACTTGCCGGGCTCCGAAAACTCCCGGTATGGGATCGCAATCGGCTGCACCGGAGCGATCGACATGGATTGACGGAGGTGGTCGCTCCACTGCGTGAGCGTCATTTTTACGAGCGCCGAGATCCGGTTCGTCGCTCTGAAAAGCATAAAAACCGAGAAGAGGGAAAAGCTCAAAAGAACCGCGACGAAAGCGATCCCCATTCCAATATCAATCTTCGATTTAATGCTCACTTCGACATATCCAAATAGGGAGGTCGGGTCCGCCGGGCTGAAATAGACCGGTTGCAGATAGGTCATTTGAGTAAACCCAGTCCAGCATACTTTTTCCGGCGTAAGACACTTCGCCGGTAGAGGAATAGATCTCCTCCAAGTTCGGGGCGCGGATCACGACTGACTCCCCGTTTTCGAGCGCGAGCGATACTTTCATCTGCTCCTGAACGTCACGGATCGCTTGTTCAAGAATTCTTGGCCGAAAAGCTCGGGCCGCCGACTGGGAAAGTGTTTTTAGGCGAAACTCCTCGGCTTTCTTCGAAAACACGCCGAAAAATAAGACCGCAACCACCAAAATTATGGCGAGAAAAAGAGCGCCTCTTCCGAGAGAGAGCTTTCTTAATTCATTTTCTAGGGTAGGAAGCGGACTCTTTTCCATTGTGCTACTTTCTAAAACGAATCTTGGAATACGTCATCGACTCGTCAAGTGCCGGGACGTGGGACAAATCAAGACCACCCCGCGCGAAGCCCACCGCCGAGAGGTGAAATATCGGTAGGAGGTAGCCTCCATCTTTCGCGTCACGGAGAATCGCGCGCATTCCTGCGAGTTTCTTTTTCTCGTCCTTTTCATTTCGGGCGTGATCGAGCCTCGCGATGAAATCGCTTGCGTTCGCGGGAACGACCGGGACCTCGCCTTCGAAGTAAAATGACATCAAACCTTCGGGGTGTGGGTCGGCCAGACCGAAGACCCCAAAGAAAATATCGTAGTCACCTTTTTTCACCCGGGCCGGAGATTCATCGTAGGGAATGCATTGAAAACTCGGCTCGACTCCGAGGACGCGGGTTAGCTCGGCTTTGAAGTTTTTTAGATGAACGCTCGCCGGATTTCCACCGGGGCAAAGAACAGTGAGTGGGCGCTCTTTAAAAACGTGCGGCAGAACCACCTTATCGAACTTTGGTTTATATTCGAGATCGCGGAGGCCGTACCCGGGCGGAAAGAGTTGGTCGGCAAGCTTGTAACCCGCGACCCCTTTCGTCATTTTGCCCCGGTCGAGATTTTGATCAAGGTATCGAAGCAGGTCCGTGAGTTTATTACTCACGAGCGACCGGGAAGACGCGAAAACATATACGCTATCAAGCGGCCTTCTCCAAATCGAAAACCCGCCGCTCTCATACTCGCGCATAATTTCTTCGGGCATTAAAGAAAACGTTTGTGCGATATTCGGCCAAGTGTCTTTCAGTAGAGCGCGCTGATGATCGAAGTCGGTCTTCGGTTTCCGAATGCACACTTCTTCGGCAGCATCCCTGTTAAACGCGAACCAGTTCGGATTTCTTTTGAGTAAAACTTCTTCGCTCGATGCGTGACTTAAGGCGTAGGCTCCGGTGGTAATAGACGGGTCAATTCCGCCATCCGGTTTCACGAAGAGAATTCCGTACTGCGGTTCGGTCAATTTTCCGAGAAGGTTCGCGCTCGCCGTCTCGCTCACGACTTCCATTTCTAACGTGTCGGCGCTTGGCGCTCGAATTGCCTTCAGCATATTTGATAAACTACGCAAATCTTCAGGATAGGCCTTGAAAGCCCGCTCGAAACTCGCCTTAACTTGCTGACTGGTAACCGCTTCACCAGAGGACCATTTCAGGTTTGGGAGAATCGAGAACCGAAAAATCCGGCCGCCATCCTTTTTCCAAGACTTTGCGATTCCTCCTTTGATTTGTTTTTGGTCATCCCATTCCACCAGAGTCGAGGCGAGCGCATAGGAGAGATCCATATCGACGACTGCGTAGACCCGGGCCGGATCTATCGGAGTGGAAAATTGGCCGTACTGGCGAATTTGGTTCATAACAAGCTTTTCTCCTGCCTCTGACGGAACGGTAACGAATAGAAACTGGGACAAAATAATAAAAAATATTTTCGTAGCGATAAAGCTGTGGAAAAGCGGGCCGGGGCAGTTACTTTCATAACTGCCCCGGCTCCGAAGACCTGGATGGCTCTTTTTAAGCGCCATGTCCGCCGGTTCCGCCACTTCCTTCGCCCTTAGACTCGGGCTTTGCCGCGTAGGCGGAAGCGCCGAGAAGTGAGGTCACCCCACTCGTCAACAAGACAGAAGCACCGATGATCAGAGCAATTACAGCACGTTTCAGGAAAGACATATTAAACTCCTTTCTTTCCTTATGCGACGGAGTGAGGAAGCAGACAGAGCCTCTTCACGCCAGTCAGTTGATGAATCCGAGAAAAATTAATATCGCCACGCTCTATCGCGGCGCCGGCTTCTCCAAAATAAAGGTTTTGGACTTGGGAGCTGATGCATCGGGCGATGTGCAGGCCACCACATTGGTAATGCTCAAATCGCAGATCACTGATGCTTGGACCTAACCCAAGATGGGTCTTCCAAAGTTTCCGGCATTCTCGGTACGAAACCATTTTTCCAGAAAAGAAAAAATCCGGCGGTGGTGACTTTTTAGCGAAATGCAGAGCATGGTCTTCGGGACGGGTTCCGCTCGCATTCTTTTCACTCTCAAGAAAACCTTTTCGATTTAAATCCGCAAGCCTACACGCTTCGGCCAGTGCGTGACCGATAGAATCCTTTGGGTCATCGCCCGAAGCGTGAGCAAAGAAGCCGAAGTTTTCGGCGTCATGGACGAAAGCGCTGACGGCTGGGACCTCGCCCAAATAGGACAGAAAGAAACTTGCCTGATTATACCGAGGAGCCTGAGCGAGTTCGGCCTTTACCCAGGAACGAAGCCCTCGCGGCAATGTATCATTTTCGATTCGGTAGGGTGGGATCTCACTCAGCCAATGAATTAAGATCGCATCGCGCTCGAAGAGTTCGCGGCGCGCGGATTTTTCTGCCGCCGCGATCGTAAGATGTGCCGCCCAGCCGTTTGTCGTCGTAAGTGCCGGATCGAGTTCCGCCGCCACCGAAAAAATAGTTCGCTCGATCGCCTCGGCGATACTTTTTTGGAGGGCGAGGATTTCGGCATCACTTTCGCCGTACCCGTACTTTACCTGGCCGCCAGATGTTTCCGCCGTCGCCATAAAGGAGTAGCGCATGAAACGATATCCTGGCAAACGCTGCGAGCGCGAGGTTCCGGTGATCTTCACCGTATGAAGACCGCCATCCCGGTCGGAGAATTCCACGCCTTCAAAGAACTCGGCGAATGTCTGGCTCGCTCGGATCGATTTAACGACTTCCTGAATTGATATGCTCATGCGTTCCCTCCTCATTTCCCCTTCGTTATCTCGATGCTCATAGAGCAATGGCGGAGCCAACCGAGGAGAAACCCGCATCCGACGGCAACAAGCGCCGGAAAGGAGTAGGGAATATATGTATTAACGCATAATGTCAAATGATGATATTTATATGCCGTGCGCGAGATCTGCGCACTTTCCCAGCCGAGTTTTTCTACCGCGTAAATATATCGCCCGAAATTCTTGGATTTTTTGAAACGCGGGCCCTGCGCAGGTTTCGCGCGGGGTGCGCCGACTGGCGCGCACCGAAACGGAAACACCGCCGACTCGCGTCCCTCGACCGCGCGAGGCCATGCGCGGTTCGGAAATCACTGCGCAGGCCCCATCCCTTATCATTTCAGTAGTTTAGTTTTTTCGCCCGCGCATCGCCTCGCGCACCCGGAAAACGACTCGCGAAGCACTTCTGTTTTCAATTCCAGCGCTTAGGTCCTCTGGCACGAACCCTCGCCCCCCTTGCACTAAGGGAACGTGTGTAGCGAGCAAGCTTCACAAAAACTCTAAGGGGCCACAATGGTTTTAGCCAATACGAATAGAAAAGAAATCAGTACCACTCTAGCGATCTCGTCAGCGCTAGAAAAACTCCGCATCGGCGGAAAATCCGCGACGAGGCGAGCGCTCTCGGAACTTAAGCAACTCTACAACACATTCAATCGGCCCGATGCCCGATTTGAAAAATACGACTCGCGCTTTCACCTCTTCAATAACGTGATGATGGTGCGAAACCCTGAATTCGTTCGCGAAGAAATTTATCGGAAATACTACACCTACTTCCGGCAGGGGCTTTAATCCGATGAATAAAAAAAATTGGAAAAATCCTCTCCCAGGAAAACTGCGAAAGCCCGCGAACTTCGACCCGTTCAAACTCGTCCATACCTATTGCGAAATCTGCCAAGGCCCACTTCAAGAAGACGAAGGCGGAAAACGATCCTGCCTTCACTGTCAATGGAGCGAACCCATCGCGGTCGGAGACGACTACTGATGTTCGAGCTTCAAGGCCAGGAACTTAAGGAATGGCTGCGTGAGCTTCGCATCGAGCGAGTCACCCTCGCCCATCCCTGCCGTCCAGATAAACGAAAACAAAAATAACGGAAAAATAAATGAAAAATCGAATGGCCCGCATTATCGCGGGAACTGTCCTTCTATGTCCTTTGTACTCATACGCGAGCGTCGAAACGATGATGTCGAATCTTCAATCGGCGATTCTAAACGTCCTCGCTCCGGTCATCTGCATCTGCGGAATTATTTTCTCCGGATTCAAACTCGCCATGGGCGATGAATCCGCGAAAAAAACGCTTCTTTGGAGTTGCATCGGAACGGTCGCTACTTTCACCGCCCCGAGTCTTCTGTCCTTTCTTCAGAACCGTGTCGCGTCCTAAATGAATAAACCAATCGCGAGAAACATCGACGATCCGGCGAAGATCCTGGGGCTTGCGCCCTTGGAGATCGCCGCTCTCGGAGTGATTTACGCGATTTTGAGTTCAGTCCTCAGAGGAGTGCCGTTTTC
Source organism: Oligoflexia bacterium (assembly GCA_025352185.1). Lineage (GTDB taxonomy): Bacteria > Bdellovibrionota > UBA1018 > UBA1018 > UBA1018 > JACMQW01. Next base: position 4,399 of record JANXTV010000033.1, on the reverse strand, counting down.
GGCACTCCTCTGCCTGACCACGATGGGCTTACTTGCCGCCGCGATCCTGACTCTGAATCGAATCTATCCGCCGATGCACGGACTATTTCTCATGCTTAAGATCCTCCGTCCAAACGTGACTCCGGTCATGCGGACCGGAGAGAAAGAATTTTAACCAACCTATGAAAAATATTTTTAATAAACGAGGAGCCCCGGCACTCGGGGATCTTCTGCCTTATCTCTCATTCGATAAGGAAAAAAATCTACTCTGGCTAAAGGACGGCAGCGCTGCGTTCACGTACCGAATCACGCCAAAAAGCTGCCTCTCAAGTACGGACGAGGAACTAGAAATTTTACGTTCCGCCCTTTCCGATTCGCTTAACCAGCTACCGGAAGGCGGGATGCTCCAGTTCCTTTTCGTCCGAGATCGGGCTAAGGAAAAAACGGACGAAGCAGCAAATAATTGGAAGGCGGAACACCCCGAAGGGGGAGCTGCGGGGGAACGCGACCCGAGAGTTCGTCTTCTCGAAGCAAAAAAGGAACAGATCCGGGAACAATGGGAAGATGCGGCGCTCTTTCAGAGCCACGTTTATCTCACCCTTCGGATCGCTCCGGAACTTGATGGAAGTTACGGGCACCGGCAAGGACCACTTTCATTTCTAAGCGCCATGAAATCGAAGAAGGAAAAGAAAGCGCCCCGCGGCGTGGAGGGCGAAATCGCGGCACTCTCCGAAAGCATGCGACTCGGGCTCGAAGCGCACGGATTTGAAATTCATCGACCAAGCGAAAATGAAGTTCTAGATTTTATCTATCGGTTCTTGAATCCAGAACGCGCGGAAGCTATCGAGCGGCCGAGTTCACAGTCGGGATTAGCACTTTCTGAAACGCTTGCGCTCACTGACCTAATCGAAACGCGCGAGGGGCTCAGCCTCGGACGAACCCGCGTTCGGATCGGTTCACTTAAATCCTACCCGGACGGTTCAACTCCGGCGCTTATGAGCCTATTCGCGTCGGAGTGCGAGTCCTTCTGCCTCGTCTACACGATTTTATCGCTCGCGCAGGGAAAGGAAAAAGAGCGCCTGTCGCGAAAGCAGCGGCTCGCGACCGGAATGGCCGGCGGAAATCAGGTGCGCGATCTTCACGCCGAAAGTCAACTCCAAGATATTGAGGACACGCTCAGTTCGATGATTTCAAGCGGCGAAAAACTTTTCGCCTCATCCATTCAACTCCTATCGTTTGGGCCGGATGTTCCAAGCTCCAAAGTGGCGTTCAATAAGCTTCTCGAATGCGGGGAGCGACTAGGCGGCGGGTGCCAGTGGTTCGAGGAGACGGTCGGGGCCTATCCCGTATTTTTTGGAGCCTTACCGTTCGCGCCGACATTCCTAACCCGTCCGAAGCGCCTCCTTACGCAAAATCTCTCGGACTTCCTGCCCGTCTACGGCATCGGACCCGGCCACCGGGAGGCGAGCGTCCTTTTCGAAACGCAGTACCAAAGCCTGATCGGATTTTCACTCTTTGAAAGATCACCGTCGGGTAACGCCATCGTCCTTGGCGAGACGGGCTCTGGTAAAAGCGTGTTTGTCTCTGGACTCCTTCTCGGCGCAAATGCGGGGTACGGGAGCCGCGCTCCGGCGGCGTTCGTCATCGACGTCGGAAACAGCTTCAAACGGAGCGTCCTTTACCTCGGAGGATCATCGATTGACTTCTCCCCGGAGAGTGGGAGCACGATCAACCCATTTGATCTCGATCCGGGACAAACGACGCCCGATCCTGAAAAGGTAAAATTCTTGACTGCACTCTTTGATGAAATCCTCGGAGACTGCGGCAACCTCTCTAAACTAGAGCGGGCGCTCCTCGAAACCGAAATCATCCTCTTTTATGACGGGAAGACGGAACCAACCTTTAGTAGGTTTAAGGATCACTTGGAGCGGTCGGAATCGCCAGAGCTAAAGCGCCTTTCGAAGCTCCTCTCGTTATGGTGTCGGCCGCGTCCCTACGGACTTTTGTTCGATGGCGCGACCAACGTCAATTTCACGGCACCTCATTTACACTTCGAGCTAAAGGGCTGCCAGCGTTATCCGGATCTCCTCCGCGTCGGGATGCTTACGATGATGGAGGTCGTCAGGAGAAAAATTAAGGAGCGCTTTCCAAAGCGCTCTTACGCGATCGTCGACGAAACCCACACGCTCATTCGACCGACGGGAGACGGACAATCGAATTCGTCCGCTCGGTGGGTCGATGACTGCTTTCGCCAAATGCGAAAGTTCGGATCATCCGCGATTGCGATTTCACAAACGGCAAAAGACCTAAAGAGCCCGGAGATCGGCGACGGCATTCTCGCGAATGCTCCGAACCGCTTCATCTTAAACCAGGCCGGAGATGAAAAAACACTCCGCGAAGATCTGAAATTAAACGAGCGAGAGCTGAAAGACGTTTTCTCGCTCACGCAGTCTCGCGGATCGTTCGCCGAAGTCTACGTCCAATCAAAAACCCTCCGGGGTGTGGTCCGCTACCGGCCGACGCCGCTTGAACTCTGGCTTTGCACGACTCATCCCCCAGACATGGTCCTATTGGAGCGCGAAAAGAAAGCGCATCCGGAATTTGATCTCTACGCACTCATGGATCACATGGCGACGGAGTTTCCAGGCGGAGCCCTGGACGAGTACGGAGGTGCGGCATGAGGGAGACTATTACCCGTAAGATCGCGCAGTGGTTTTGTCTTGGTGGAATCGCCATACCACTCATGTTCTTTCCGCCCGCAATTAAGCCCGCGCGCGCGGATATTTGGGGAGCCGACGTCGGCGTCCTTCTCCAAATTCTCGTTCAGGCGATCAATACGGTCGCGCAACTTCAGGCCGTCCTAAAATCAGCAAAAGAAACTGCCGCAATTCTTGATGAAATGAACCGGGGCGTGAAGGAAATGTTGAAGCTTGCCGAAACGGCTCACGTTCCACTGCCGCCACAAGTCTACGAAGCGGCGAAGAAAATCGAGGCGGCGAACATGCTTGCCCAGCGGCAATACGGAACCATTTCAGACCGCGCGCCGCTCAAAGATAAGAATGAATTCCAGAACGGCGTTGATGGACTATTCATCAGTCAAGACGCCTTCGACTACTCGACTTTCCTCGACGAAAAAGGGGAACGCGTTAAATCATCGGCCGTCGTCGCAAACCAGGCTTCAGCGACCCGCCTCACCGCCGAAACTCTCGGCGTCGTCCTCCACGCCATCAGCCACTCGAACCGCATCCAGGCGAAAACGCTCCAAATGGAATCGACGAAACGGATAGAAGAATCCGCCAAGAGCGCGGCCCAGTTCGACAACTTCATGGATACCCAGGCTGCACTTCGCTCCGAGATGGATACGCAGGGGTTTACGCCCCTGAACTCGATTTTCGATAGCAGCGCTCCGACCAACCCAGACGGGAGCGGACAATGAACCAAAGCATAACGGACGTGGCCCAGGAACTCTTTCAAAAAAGTACCAACCTGTTTTGGCTTGGCCTCCCGGCGGCGATGCTGTTCGCACTTCTACTCCTCTATATTTCTGGAGAAATCACCGGCGGAAAGCTTGAAGCTCTGTTCAAGCGGATTATTATCGCAATTTTACTACTGACCGCGTTTCCAGAAATCTCCCGCTTCTTTTCTGGCCTTGAGGACAGCCTCGTTCACTATTTTGGCGGCGAGGAGAGCATTCAAACGATCTATGACCGAGTGAAAGCGCACATTGATAGCGTGTCCCAGACTGGCGCCGGATTCTGGCTCAAGTTCGGGCAATACGTCCTGACCATCATCTCGACGCTATCTTTCCTTGTTCTCGCCGTCGTTAAAAAATTCCTCGACGTGATCCATCTTACGCTCTGGAACCTGATCCATATTCTCGGCCCCGTAGCCCTTCTGGGCTGCCTATTTCCAAACTTCCATGCCGTGCCGAAAGGAATCTTCCTGGGGCTTTTCGAACTATCACTTTGGAAGCCGATCTGGGTCGTGATCGGGCGATTGCTCCTCGCAATAGGATTCGGCGAGGCGCCGGCGACACCGGAAAACTGGTTGGATACTGCGATTATGAATTTCGCGGTCGCGGGCCTCATGATTATGACGCCGACTATCGTCCACGCGTTCATCACCGGAAGCTTAGGCGCGATCGGTGGAAATATCATGCAGACCATGACGAGCGGACTCGCCGCCGTCGCACTCGCGCTGCCCATGAAAACAATTAAAGGCACTGCCGCGAAAGCCAAAGACACCGCGAAGAGCGGACTAAGGAGCGGCGCTCGGGGCCTCTATAAACGAATGATGCCTACACGTAGGCCAAAAAATAACAAACCACAGGACTAAAAAATGGAATATCTACAGCCCTTAAAAATTCTTGAGAGTAAAGTCGCTCTCTACCGAAATCTTCTCGCAGTCTCGGCGTTTCTCT